>CAMIYB010000001.1 GCA_946402945.1 uncultured Bacteroidales bacterium
AGTTCGCGCTTCTCCTTGCGGTATTTCGCACCGAAATTGTTCTTCTTGCCTTCGTTCATCCGGGCGTAGGTCTCTTTGACCTGCTTCTGGATTTCCTTCTGCATCTCCTCGGCCTCGGCCTCGGTCATGGCCGGCTTGAAGCGGTCGCGCTTGCGGCCCTTGCCCGTGGCGGCAGCGGCGGCGGGAGCGTTCTTGCCGCCCTTCTTCTGCTCGGATTTCTTCTTGACGTCGGTGGCTTCCACCTTGGTGACATCCACCTTCTGGGAATTGATCCTCTCGCGTTTTTTCTTCTTGGGCGCCTCGAACTGGGAGAGGTCCACTTTGCCGACGATGGTCAGCGCGGGGCCTCCTGAAGGGGCTTCGGAGGGGGGCTCCTGGACGGGGGCGGGCTCTTCGGCCACGGGGGCGGCTTCCGCTGCGGCAGGCTCGTTTATCGGCTCGGACACAGGTTCCGCAGGGGTCTCGGTCTGTGTCGGGACGGCCGGTTCTTCCGCCTGTTCCGGTGCAGGTTGTTCCTGGGGCGCCTCCGGGACGGCCGGTTCCTCCGGCTCTTCCGGTGCGGGCTGCTCCTGGGGCGTCTCCGGGACGGCCGGCTCTTCCGGCTGCGCGGGCTGCGGCTGCTCCTCCGCCCCGGGCTCCTCTTCCTTGCGGGGCTTGGAGGCGAGGGATGTGGAGGTGATGATGGTTTCCCGTTCGGGTTCGAATTCGTCCTCTTCGTCCTGCTGGCGACGGGTGTTCTTCTCGATGATTTCTTTCATCTTGATGTCCACCTTGGCCGCTTCCTGGACGGCTTTGAGGTCTTCGCCGAACTTCTTTTCCAGGGCGGGAAGGAACTCGTCGGAGACTTTCGCATTGGGATTCATCTCCACGCTGGCGCCCTTCTCGTTGAGAAAGTCCACGAGCGTACCCAATCCGATGTTGAATTGTTTGGTCAGTTTGTTCAGTCTGATTTCTGCCATATATTACCCCTGTTTATATAAATATTAGTCTTCAAATTCGGCCCTGAGGATGCGGAGTACCTCTTCGGCGGTCTCGTCTTCCAGGTCGGCCCGTTTGGCGATATCCTCGGCGCTGTAGGCGAGGACGCTCTTGGCGGTGTCGCAGCCGATGGACTGGAGTTTCTCGATGATCCAGGGATCGATCTCGTTGGCGAACTCGGACAGGAGCACATCCTCCTCCTCGTCGCCCTCGGTGGCCGGCGCATCCCGCCAGACCTCGATTTCGCGGCCGACGAGCATGCTGGCGAGTTTGATGTTGCAACCGCCCTTGCCGATGCCCTTCTTGACCTCTTCGGGGAGCATGTACACCTTGATCTTGTCTTCGGGGCTGCTGCCCATGTCGATGGAGGAAATCTTGGCCGGGTTGAGGGCGCGCTGGATCATCAGCTGCGTGTTCGACGACCAGGGAATCACATCGATGTTCTCGTTGCGGAGTTCGCGGACGATGCCGATGATGCGGCTGCCCTTGACGCCGATGCAGGCGCCAATCGGGTCGATGCGGTCGTCATAGGACTCCACGGCCACCTTGGCCCGCTCGCCCGGCACGCGGACCACCTTCTTGATGGTGATCAGGCCGTCGTAGATTTCGGGAACCTCCTGCTCGAAGAGTTTGACGAGGAAGTCCTCGGAGGTGCGGCTCAGGGTGATGTAGGGGGTGGTGTTGTTCTTCATCTCTACGCTCTTGATGATGGCGCGGACGGTGTCGTTCTTCTTGAAGTGCTCGCCGGGGATCTGCTCGTTCTTCGGGAGGCGGAGTTCGTTGCCCTCCTCGTCGAGGATGAGGACTTCCTTGGCCCAGGTCTGGTACACCTCGCCGGTAAAGAGTTCCCCGATCTTCTGGGAGTACTTGTTGTAGAGATTGGCCTTCTCGATGTCCATGATACGGCCCTGGAGGTTCTGGCGGATGTTGAGGATGCCGCGGCGGCCGAAATCCTTGAGTTCCACCCGGCGGGTGAAGGTCTCGCCGATCTCGTAGTCGTCGTCTCCCTGGGCGATGAGGTCGGCCAGGGCGATCTGGGTGTTGGGATCCTCCACCGTTTCGACCACGTCGAGGTTCTGGTAGATCTCGCAGTCTCCCTTATCGACGTTGATGATGACGTCGAAATTGTCGGCCGAGCCGAAGGTCTTGGTGAGTTGGGTGATGAAGACGTCCTTGAGGACACCCATCATCACGGGCCTGTCAATGTGTTTTTCATCCTTGAAGAGCGCAAACGCGGTCTTGAGGTCGATTTTCTCTTCTGCCATTGTATTGTGTGTTGTTTGTTTATTCAAAACTGATGTGGGGCCGGACGGAATTGACTTCCTCCATCGGGAAAGTGTCCTCGTGGACCACGTCCTGTTTCTTCTTGCTGCCGGGGACGGCTTCGCGGAGGATGTGGCGCAGCGTTACGGCCTCTTCGGTGGCGGCGGTCAGGGTGCCGGTCAGTTTCCGCCCGCCCCTGAGACGGACTTCCACCTGCGTCCCGACGGCCTTGAGGTACTGCCGGAGCACCTTGAAGGGCTGGTCCAGCCCGGCGGAGGTGACGGTCAGGGCGTAGTCTTCCACGTCCTGGTCCCAGATCTCGTGGAAGGCCTTGTCGATGGCCTCGCAGTCTTCCATGCGGACGGAGGCGGTCTCCGACTCGATGGTCAGGGTGATGTCGCCGTCGGCGCTGGCCGTGGCGTCCACGAGGAAGCAGCCCCGCTGTGAAACGGCGGGGAGGATCGATTCTCGGATTTGTGCAATGTTCATACAGGCTCCTGTTATTAAAAAAAGACAGGAAGCACGCCGCCTCCCATCTTACGGAATGCAAAGATAGGTATTTTTGGCGGAAATGCAAAGAAAAAGCAAGTTTCGAGGGGGATTATTTTCCTTTTTGGCGGAAAAGTGCTTACTTTGCGCAGATTTTTTAAGGTACATCTCATGGAACTTTCCGCCAAACAACTGGCCCAGGTCCTTCGCGGAACCGTCGAGGGAGACGCCGATGCCGTCGTGACCTCTTTTGCCAAAATCGAGCATGGCAAGCCCGGCCAGCTCTGTTTCTACGCCAATCCGAAATACGAGCAGTATGTCTATACCTGCCGGGCCTCCGTCCTGCTGGTCAACAAGGATTTCGTGCCGAAGGAGCCGGTGACCGCGACCCTGGTGCGCGTGGAAAACGCCTATTCCGCCTTGGCGGAACTCCTGAAATATGTCGCCTCGCAGCGGAAGAGATACCGCTGCCACCGCGGCTGGGGCTGCGTCCGTTTCCTGTCCACCCGCCTGGGCCGGAAGGTATATCTGGGCGCCCATTCCTATGTGGGCCGCCACAGCGTGGTCGGCGACAGGACCAAGATCTATGAGAACGTGTATATCGGCGAGAACGTCAAGGTCGGGAAGGACTGCATCTTCTACCCGGGCGTCGTTATCTACGCGAATTCCGTCATCGGCGACAATGTCATCCTCCACGCCAACTGCGTCATCGGTTCCGACGGCTTCGGCAACGCTCCGCAGCCCGACGGCACTTGGGAGAAAATCGAGCATCTGGGCAATGTCATCATCGGCAACAATGTCGAGATCGGCGCCTGCACCACGGTCGACCGGGCCGAGATGGAATCGACCATCATCCACGACGGCGTCAAGATCGACAACCTCTGCCAGATTGCCCACAACGTGGAAATCGGGGAGAATACGGTCATGGCGGCCGAGACCGGCATCGCCGGATCGACGAAGATCGGAAAGAACTGCATTTTCGCCGGTCAGGTGGGCATCGTAGGCCACCTCAAAATCGCCGACAACACCACCATCGCCGCCAAGTCCGGCCTGATCGGCCATGTACGCAAGAGCGGTCAGGTACTCTTCGGCACCCCGGCCATCCCGATCAAGAATTACATGCGGAGTTACGCCCTCTTCAAGCAGGCCGGAAGCGAGGAAAAATAGGTTTTTTGCGGGTTCGGGACCCCGGAAACTTTGACCTTCAAAAAATTATTGCTATCTTTGCCATCCTATTTGGACCGGGCTGCCCCTGCCTGGCCCGGAAACTTATGAAAAAAGATGCGGCAAAGGACTGTCAAGCATACATACGTATTTGAGGGCAAAGGCCTTCACACAGGCGTGATTTCCCGCCTGTCCATCCATCCGGCACCGGCCGGCAGCGGCATTGTCTTCAAGCGTTCCGACCTTGAAGACGCGCCCGCGATTCCCGCCCTCGCGGAGTATGTTTCCACCACCACCCGCAGCACCACCCTCTCCGGAGGTTCTTTCGAGATCAACACCATCGAACATGTCCTTTCCGCCCTGACGGGTCTGGGTGTCGATAATGCCCTGATCGAAGTCAGCAACGTGGAAGTGCCCATCCTGGACGGCAGCGCCCGCCCCTACGTCGAGGCCATCCTGGCCGACGGTCTCGAGGAGCAAGCCGCTGAGCGCGAGTACATTACGGTCCCAGAGCCCGTTGAGGCCCGGGACGAGAAGAGCGGCTCCTGGGTGCGCATCGAGCCGGCCGACAGTCTCTCCTACGACGTGACGGTCGATTTCGGCTCCCGCGTCCTCGGCGTACAGACGGCCCATTGGGACGAGTCGGTGGACTACGCCCGCGAGATCGGCGTGTGCCGTACCTTCGTCTTTTTCCATGAGATCGAATTCCTCCTGGCCCACAACCTGATCAAGGGCGGCGACGTGGACAACGCCATCGTCATCGTGGAGCATCCCGTCTCCGACGGGCAGGTTGCGTCCATCGCCAAGGCCATCGACCGGCCGTCGCTCCGCGTGGAGCCCACCGGCTACCTGAGCAACATCCAACTCAATTTCCCCAACGAATGCGGCCGGCACAAATTGCTGGACCTGATCGGCGACATCCGTCTCTGCGGCGGTTATCTCCGGGCCCGGATCACCGCCTTCAAACCGGGGCACACCATGAACACCAACGCGGCCAAACTCCTGCGCGCCGCCCTCGCTAAATAGCAGACCATGAACAAAATCCATCCCCTCGCAACCGTCAGCCCCAACGCCCGTCTCGGCGACAACATCGAAATCGGTCCCTACGCCTTCGTGGACGACAATGTTGAAATTGGCGACGGCTGCCGCATCCTTCCGCATGCCGTTATCTTCGAATATGTGAAAATGGGCAAGAACTGCTCGGTCTTTCCGGGAGCCGTCATCGGCGCCATCCCGCAGGACCTCAAATTCGAGGGAGAAGTGACTTACGTGGAGATCGGGGACCATGTGACCGTCCGTGAGTGCGCGACCATCAACCGGGGTACCAAGGCCAGCGGCAAGGGCGTGACCCGCATCGGGGACCACACCCTCCTGATGTCCTACACCCATGTGGCGCACGACTGCAACGTGGGTAAGCACTGCATCCTCGTCAGTTACACCGGCATCGCCGGCGAGACCGACGTGGACGACTGGGCCATCCTCGGCGGCGGCACCGTCGTGCACCAGTTCTCGAAGATCGGCTGCCACGCCATGGTCGGCGGCGGTTCCAAGATCAACAAGGACATCCCGCCCTACGCCCTCTGCGGCCGTGATCCTGTCTGCTTCGCGGGCATCAACATCGTGGGCCTGCGCCGCCGCGGTTTCTCCTCCGATACCATCCGCACCATCAAGGATATCTACGATACCATCTATTTCCAGGGATACAACATCTCCGACGGTATCGCCAAGGTGGAGGCCGGTTTCCCGCAGAGCGAGGAGCGCGATATCATCATCAATTTCATCCGCGGATCCAAGCGCGGCATCGTCCAGTCCCTCCGGGCGGGCGAGCGCGCCAATGTGGAGTAGGGCGTGCTGCTGAGCATCGCCTACTTTCCGCCGGTATCCTGGTTTGCGGCGGCCCTGCGAAATGTTACCCTGTCTGCGGACGGGGTAATTCCGTCTGTAGTGGACCTGGAAGCCTGCGAGCACTACCGGAAACAGAGTTACCGCAACCGCTGTCACATCCTGACGGCCCAGGGCGTTGAAGCCCTCTCTTTCCCCGTCGTGCACGAGGAGGGGCTGTGGACCGGCCCCATCACCCGCGTGCGGGTGGATTATTCCACCCCCTGGGTCCTGCGCACCGAACGGGCCCTGGAGACCGCCTACGAGCAGTCGCCTTTCTTCCTATATTATAAAGACGGTCTGTTCGGAATCCTGGAGCGGGGGATCCCCACCCTCTGGGACCTGGATCTGACCCTGATCCGGCAGATCGCCCTCTGGCTGGGCCTGCCGCTGCATTTCCGTCCGACGGAATCGTTCGTGGCCGATGCGCCGGACGACCTGCGCGGCATCCATCCCAAGCATCCCTGCCCGGGCGCCCCGGACATGGGAAAGCCGTACTATCAGGTCTTTGCCCAAAAGTACGGCTTTCAGAAGGATCTGTCCATCCTGGACCTGCTGTTCTGCGAGGGTCCGGAGGCGACGTCGTATCTGCTTCCCTAGAAGCGCCAGCCAAGGGTCATCACCACGTCCCACATCGTGGATACGTAGGCGATTTCCGGAGAATCGATGCCCCTTCCGTAGGTCGGGTAGGGATAGATGTAGTCCTCGGGGAGGAGATTGGCCCGCAGGGCCATATCGAAGAAGAAGGACCCCGGAGAACTGTAGCCGACACCGGCGGAAATCGCGTGCGTGAGGGACTTGAGGGCCACTCTGCCGCCCAGGCTCTGGACGCCGTCGTAGGAGTAGGGGTTGATCAGGTTGCCGGCGCCGTCATAACGCTCGTATTCCGGCGAAGTCTTCAGGTTGTAGCCGGCCCGCAGGGACAGGGTCTGGCCCAGGCGGGCTTCCGCACCCACGCGGACATTGTGCTGGACGCCGGTGAACTGGCGGCAGATGTTGTTGGTGGAGGCGAAACCGCCTTCCTGCCGGCCGCGCATCTCGGTATAGCGCATCGTGCTGAAGTCGGTAATCTCATAGTCCGCGCTGATCAGACCGATGCCGGGCAGGGCGTAGGCCGCACCGAAACTGGCCCGGAAGGGCATGCGCAGGCGATACTGATAGACATTGGGCTCATTGGGATAGGCGTCGTAATGCTTGTTGCACCAGATGTCGCCGGAGATATTCCATTCCTCCTTGATGACCAGGGATGTCGGCGTCTGGATGGCCGCACCGAGCCGCAGGCCGGGAAGGGGAACGGCGATGACACCGATCTTGGCCTGGAAGCCCGTGGCGTCCACGACATTCCACTCTTCCATCTTCATGCTGCGGAAGGTGTCCTGCTCGCCGTCGACAATCAGGTTGATGCCGCCGGGGGCCTCTTCGCGGAAGATCTGCGTCTGGTCGACCCGGGCGTTGACGACGGTCAGGTTGGCCCCGACGAAGAAGACGTCGGAGATGTTGAAGCCCATGTTGAAGATCATGTCGTGCTTGTGGCCCTTGCGCACCCGGTTGTACTCCTGAGTCAGTTTGGAGACCACAGGGTAGTTTCCGAGGATGTCACGGGTCGTCGCCTGGGCGCATCCCACGTAGTCGGTCCCGTTGCTGTTGATCATGCCGGTCTGGAAGCCGATCTGGGCGGGCCAGAGCCAGGTGTCGGCGACGAAATTGCCGCCCAGGGCGTCGGCGCTCAGGCCGGATTCGTTGGCCAGGGCGGCCAGGTATCCCATGTAGGAAGACTGGTCATTGATCCCGGTGGCCCGGAGATCACCGGTATAGCAGGCCGTGGAGTTGCCCAGGAAACCGATGGTGAAATTCTTCAGGCCGCTGCGGTTTTTCGTGTTGATGTTGAGGGTGAAGCCGATGTTGGGGAGGGTGGCACGGGCCCAGGAGTTGCGGGTGGTCGAACCATTGTTCCCAAGCGCCGGGGCGGGATTGTAGTTCGCCGCGATGGCGTTGATGCTTACCCCCGGGGTGACGGTCAACTGGCTGAAATTGTTGACGGCCGAGCCGGCGGGGTTGATGCCGATGGATCCGAGATCGCCGCCCAGGGCGGTGAAGGCGTTGCCCATGGCCACGCTTCGGGCGGTGCCGTAATACGTGACATCACTCAGGAGCAGGGCGTCTGTATAACTCTGCGCCGCGGCACCGAAGGCGGCCGCGGCCAGAGTCAGGGAAAGAAGGAGCTTTTTCATATTGTCCGGATGGATTGTAATTACCTGCGATGGCTTCCTCCACTGCTGTGGGATCCGCCGGAATAGCCTCCGCCGCTATGCGAGCCGCCGGAATAACTGCTGTGGGAACTTCCGCCGGAATAACTGCTGCGGGAACTTCCGCCGGAGTAACTGCTGCCGGAAGAGCGGTAACTGCTGCCGGAAGAAGAACTGCGGGAGTAACTGGAACTGCTTCCGGAGGAGCGGGAACTGCTCGAAGACGAAGTGCTCGGGCGGTAGTTGGAGGTGCCGCTGCGGCTGACGTAGTTGCTGCTGCCGGAAGAGCGGTAGGTTGAGCTGCTGCCGGAGGAACGGTACGTGGAGCCGCTGCCGGAGGAACGGTACGTGGAACCGCTGGAGTAGCTGCCGCCGGAGCGGGAGGCCGAACCGGAAGAGCGGTACGTGGAGTTGCTGCCGGAAGAGCGGTACGTAGAGCCGCTGCTGGAGGAACGGGCCGCCGAGCCGCTGGAGTAACTGCTGCCGGAGCGGGAGGCCGAACCGGAGGAACGGTAAGTGGAACCGCTGCCGGAGGAACGGGCCGCTGAGCCGGAGGAGTAACTGCTGCCGGAGCGGGAGGCCGAACCGGAGGAACGGTAAGTGGAACCGCTGCCGGAGGAACGGGCCGCCGAGCCGGAGGAGTAGCTGCTGCCGGAGCGGGCCGCGGAGCCGCCGGAATAACTGCCGGAACGGGCCGCGGAGCCGCTGGAAGCCGAACGGGCTACCGAGCCGCTGGCGGATGCGCTGCGGCGGGCGGAAGCGGTGCCGGCCGTGGAAACGCGGCTGGTCAGCCTCGCGCCGGAACGGGCGGAAGAGGTCCGGGTGAGCGCGTTCTGCGACGAAACCGTGCTTGTGCGGCGTCCGAGTTCCGCCGTGCTGCGCAGGCGTCCGGACGGGGCCACAGCCGTGTGGTTGGTGCTGGCGACCGTGCCGGTCGTGCGGTGGAATCCGCCGCTGGAAACGCCCATGGGGCTGCCATGGTGGGCATAACCCGCGCCGCGGGGCGCCCAGTTGTAGTGACGGCCGTGCCAGTATCCTCCATGGTGGTACCCGGGACCGTACCAGCCGCCGTAATAATACGGTCTGTGCCAGTAGGGGCGATCCCAATAATAGGAATAATGCCAGGGCCTGTAATACCACGGGTCATAATACCAGGAATGGTAGTAGTGGTGATGATACCAACCGTCGTAATACCAGGGATCCCAGTACCAGCTGCGGTAGTACCAGGGACGGTACCAACTGCTGTAATACCAGGGAGAAACGCCCCAATACCAGGAGGAAAAGACGCCGAGGGTCAGGTCAACCCAGGGGGAGTAACCCAGGTAGAGGTCAACATCCGGGGTGTTGTCGTAGATATTCACCGTCGTGGCGTTGTCGCTGAAGGTGATGCGGGCGTTTTTGCCTTCCGGCAGGATCAGGGTGTCCGCCTGGCCGCTGCGAAGATAAACCGGGGAACCTTGCGTTTCCTCGATCAGCGCGTCCCGGGCGGCATCGTCGGCCAGGGCCAGTTCGGTATTGGCGGGGTTAGGTCTATAGTAGATACCGTCGTCGAAGCGGCTCGACGAGGAGGAGAGCTGCGTAGCGGTACCACACGCGGACAGTGCCAGCAGCGCCGTTAAAAGGGGTGTGATGTGCTTTTTCATGGTCGTATCTCCTTTAATCGATAATAATTTCGTATCTTTGTCGTGGAAAGGATATGGCAAGTATCATACCATTTCCGCGATACAAGGATAACAAATAATCCGGAAAAAAACAAAAATAGTCCATCGATATGGCAGATCAGATTACAAAAAGGGCCGAAAATTACTCACAATGGTACAATGACCTCGTGGTGAAGGCCGATCTGGCGGAGCAGTCCGCCGTGCGTGGATGTATGGTCATCAAGCCCTACGGCTATGCCATCTGGGAGAAGATGCAGCGCGTCCTCGACGACAAGTTCAAGGCCGTCGGCGTGCAGAATGCCTATTTCCCGCTCTTTATTCCTAAATCTTTCTTCAGCCGGGAAGCCGAGCATGTGGCGGGCTTTGCGAAAGAGTGCGCCGTGGTGACGCACCACCGCCTGATGAACGACCCGGACGGCCGCGGCGTGGTCGTGGATCCGTCCGCCCGCCTGGAAGAGGAACTGATAGTCCGTCCGACCTCGGAAACCATTATCTGGAATACCTATAAGAATTGGATCACCTCCTGGCGGGACCTTCCCATCCTTTGCAACCAGTGGTGCAACGTGGTCCGCTGGGAGATGCGTACCCGCCTCTTCCTCCGTACGGCCGAGTTCCTCTGGCAGGAAGGCCATACGGCCCATGCCACCCGCGAGGAAGCCGTCGAGGAGGCCACCCGCATGGTAAACGTCTATGCCGATTTCGCCCGCGGCACCATGGCCCTGCCGGTGATTATCGGCCACAAGAGCCCCAACGAACGTTTCGCGGGCGCCCTGGACACCCTCACCATCGAGGCGATGATGCAGGACGGTAAGGCCCTCCAGGCCGGTACCTCCCATTTCCTGGGCCAGAATTTCGCCAAGTCCTTCGACGTGCAGTTCACCAACAAGGAAGGCCAGCTCGAATATGTCTGGGCGACGTCCTGGGGCGTGTCCACCCGTCTGATGGGCGCCCTTATCATGGCCCATGGCGACGACAACGGCCTCGTGCTGCCGCCGGCCCTCGCCCCGATCCAGATCGTGATGGTCCCGATCTTCCGCAAGCCGGAGGAGCAGGCGGCCGTGCTGGAGAAGATGCACCAGGTCAAACAGGAACTGGAGGCCCTGGGCCATACGGTCCGCATCGACGACCGCGACACCCTGCGTCCGGGCTTCAAGTTCGCCGAATGGGAGCTCAAGGGCGTCCCGGTGCGTCTGGCCATGGGGCCGCGTGACCTGGAGAACGGCACCGTGGAGGTGGCCCGCCGCGATACGCTGACCAAGGAGACCATGTCCCTGGATGGCATCGGTGCCCATATCCACGGGTTGCTGGAGGACATCCAGGCCAATATCTACCGGAAGGCCTTCGATTGGCGCGAGGCCAATGTGGAGAAGTGCGACAGTTGGGAGGAGTTCAAGGAGAAGATCCAGACCGGCAAGTTCCTGCTCTGCCATTGGGACGGAACGGCCGAGACCGAACAGAAGATCAAGGACGAGACCAAGGCTACCATCCGCTGTATCCCCGTCGATAGTTTCGTGTGCGAAGAGGAAGGCGTGGATATCTATTCCGGCAAGCCGTCCCGTCAGCGCGTTGTTTTTGCTATTTCCTATTAATCAGAATACCATGAAAAAGATTCTTACGCTTATTGCGATGCTCGTCTGCGTGGCCCTGAGGGCGCAGGAGCCCGTTACGGATGCCCAGGAGCCTGTTACCGATGCGCAGCAGGCCGCTGCCGCCGCTGCCGCCGCCATCGCCGAAGCCCCGAAGGAGGAAGCCCCGGCCCCGAAGCCGAAATACTGGACCAACTCCCTGATGACCAATATCAATTTCGGTCAGACGGCCCTGTGGAACTGGGCGGCGGGCGGTTACAACAACTATACCCTGGCCGGCTTCATCGATGCCAACGCCAACTACGCCAAGGACAAGATGGTGTGGAACAACCGTCTCCAACTCGACTACGGTTTCCTCTATTCCGAGGACAAGCCGATCCTGCAGAAGAACAAGGACCGGATCTATCTCGAATCCAAATGGGGCTACGACACCCCCATCAAGCATTTGAAGTATTCCGCTTCCTTCGACTTCAAGACGCAGTTCGACACCAACTGGGACTATAAGACCCCGGCCAGCGACGGCTCCACCGAGCCTTCCCGCGAGGACTGGCTGGCGGCCCGTTCGCTGAAGTCCGCCATCTTCTCCCCGGCCTATATCAACCTCGGTCTTGGTGTGCTGTGGACCCCGACGGCCTGGCTCAGCGTCAACTTCGCGCCGGTTACCGGCGGCCTGGTCATCGTCGAGGATCCCCGTCTGCGCAAGACCTACGGCATGGAACTGTTCGATCCCTCGCTGACGGATCCTGTCGGTACGGACTACCGCCCCGTCCGCTTCGAATTCGGTGCTCAGCTCAAGGCCGACGCCGCGTTCAAGATCAATGACAACTTCAGTTACACCACACAGCTGGCCCTGTTCTACAACTACCTGAAGCCGACGGTGGAGCCCCGCGTGACCTGGGACAACAAGGTGTTCTGGAAGTTGGCGAAATTCTTCGCCCTCACGCTTTCCACGAACCTCATCTACGATCCCCTCGTGAAACTGGATATCAACAAGGACGGCGTGGCCGAGGAAAAAGGCGTGCAGTTCAAGGAGTTCCTCGAGTTCGGTTTCTCCTGGACCATCGCCACGAAGAAAGACTGACGTCCCGCGTGATGCACGGGCGTTTCACATCCGTTTTGCAAGGGCTGCTTCCGGACGGTTCGGGAGCGGTCCTTCTTGCCGTGAGTGGCGGGGCTGATTCCCGCTGCCTGGCGGAACTTTTCCTGCGGAGCGGACGCCCTTTTGCCGTGGCCCACTGTAATTTCCGCCTGCGCGGGGAAGAAAGTGACGGCGACCAGGCCTTCGTCCAGACCTGGTGTGCGGAACATGGCATTCCCTGCCATGTCAAGGCTTTCGATACGGCCGTCTATGCCCGGGAGCATGGCGTGAGCATCGAGATGGCGGCCCGCTCGCTCCGTTATGCCTGGTTTGACAGCCTGGATTACGGGGTGGTGGCTGTGGCTCACAATGCCAACGACAACGCTGAGACCTTGCTGCTCAATTTGTTGAGAGGGACGGGCCTGCGTGGTTTGACGGGGATGCGTCCCTCCGGGCCCCTGCCGGTGCCCGGCTCCGCGAAAAAGCTCATCCGTCCGCTGCTCGGTTTTTCCCGTGCGGAAATCGAAGCCTTTCTCCGCCGGGAGGGAATCTCCTGGCGGGAGGACAGGACCAACGCGGAAGACGATGCCCGGCGCAACCTGCTGCGCCACCATGTGTTTCCGCAGTTGGAGGCGCTCAATCCGGCCTTTATCCAGACCCTGGGACGGGATATGGCCCGTTTTTCCCAGGCGGCGGACGTGCTGGACGATTATGTCTCCGAATATGCCTTTCTGGTGGAGGAGGGTACGCCGGCCCGGATCGATGTGCCGGGCCTCCTTTCCCGACCGCACTGGAAGTACCTGCTCTACCGTTTTCTGGAGCCCTATTCCTTTCCTGAGGCGGTCCTGGCCGATCTTACCGCGTCGCTGGAGTCCTATGGCCGCGCCCCTTTCGCCGGAAAGACTTTCCTGTCGCCGACCCACCGGCTGGTGACGGCGCCCGCCCGGCTGGAGGTCCTGCCGCTTTCCCCGGCTCCCGTTCCGGTCCGGACGGAGGTCCTGCGCGGCGGCGGCCTGTATGCGTTCGGTCCGCAGCGGCTGCAGGTGGAGGTGTTCGATCGCCCGGATGGCTTCGAGACCCGGCAAGCGGCAGGGGTGCTCGTGGCCGATGCGGAGGCCCTTCCTTTCCCGCTGCTGGTCCGCCCCTGGCAGGAAGGGGACTGGATGGTTCCCTTCGGCATGCGGGGCCGCAAGAAACTCAGCGACCTGTTTACCGATCTGAAGTATTCCATTCCCCGGAAGGAGGCGGCGCTGGTGGCTGTCGTCCCGGGTTGGAACGCCCCCGACACGGCGGGGGAGCGGGTGGCCGCCCTCTTGGGCCAGCGGATCGACACCCGCCTTTCCGTGCGTCCCGCCACGCGGCGGATTGTACGTTTGACCCTTTTAGAACACTGATAGTATGCCCGGTTTTTCCAGACGCGGCCTGCAGATGCCGTTTTCCCCGATCCGAAAGTTGACCCCCCTGGCCACGGCGGCCGAGGGGCGCGGCGTGAAAATCTACCACCTAAATATCGGTCAGCCCGACCTGCCTACGCCCCAGAAGGCCATCGATGCCGTGAAAGCGATAGACAGGACCATCCTGGAGTATAGTCCGAGCCAGGGCTTCCGCAGCCTGCGGGAGCGTCTGGCAGGGTATTACAAGCGTTTCGGCATTACGCTTTCCCCGGACGAGATCATCGTTACGAGCGGCGGGTCGGAGGCGGTGCTGTTCGCCTTCCTGGCCTGTCTGAATCCCGGTGACGAGATCATCGTGCCGGAGCCGGCCTATGCCAACTATATGGCTTTCGCCGTATCGACGGGCGCGGTGATCCGCACGGTGACCTCCCGTATCGAAAACGGTTTCGCCCTGCCGCCGGTGGAGGAGATCGAGGCCCAGATCGGGCCCCGTACGAAGGCGCTGCTCATCTGCAACCCCAACAACCCCACGGGCTATATCTATACGCCGGAGGAGATGGAGAAGATCCGTCAGATTGTCCTGCGGCACGATCTGTATCTTTTCTCCGACGAGGTGTACCGGGAGTTCGATTTCAGCAACCGGCCCTATGTATCGGTGCTCCATCTGGAGGGCCTGAAGAACCATGCGGTGCTGATCGACTCGGTGTCGAAGCGTTACTCCGAATGCGGAATCCGCATCGGTTCCATCGTCACGCGCAACCGTCAGCTCCGGGAGGTGCTGATGAAACTCTGCCAGGCGCGGCTCAGCCCGCCGCTGCTCGGCCAGATTGTCGCCGAGGCGTCCATCGAAGGGACGGAGGAGTACTCCGAGGCCGTTTTCGAGGAGTACAAGGCCCGCCGCGATTTCTTCATGGAGGAACTCAACCGGATTCCCGGGGTGTATTCCCCGGTGCCGCAGGGTGCCTTCTACACGGTGGCGTCGCTGCCGGTGGCCGATGCGGAGGATTTCTGCCGCTGGTGCCTGACGGATTTCGCCTTTGCCGACGGCCAGGTGACGGGAACCGGACGTGACGGGAAGCCCTATGTGGCCGAGACGGTGATGATGGCGCCGGCCTCCGGCTTCTATTCCACCGAAGGGATCGGCCGCAACCAGGTGCGTCTGGCCTATGTCCTGAACCGCGGCGATCTCGCCCGCGCCCTCAAGGTGCTCCGCGCCGCCCTCGAGGCCTACAACAGCCGCTAGTATGGGTCGGCACGAAAGGAAACTGCAAAATCAGTAGAAATACTTATATGGTATATAAATAAGTTTTTCTATATTTGCCACAGTAACGTGAAGTAGTAATTCAACCTCAATACACAATGAAACGCTTATTTACTATCCTTGCCGCTGCGCTGGCCCTGACGCTGAGTTGGGAAGCCGCCGCGCAGACGGACTTCTATGAGGTGGTGCCCAAGCACGAATTCACCATCAATGGATTCGGCGGAATCTCCACGCTTCAGTATTCCGTCCCCGAGAGGTACGGCTTCTCGATGGATATCAACTGGAATTCGAATCCGTATGGCACGTCTACCAAACTCTTCGATCCCAGCAGCCTTGCTGGTGGCGGCGGTTTGGGCTGGAACATCCATTTCTCCCCGCACTGGGGTCTTATGCTGGGCGCCGACCTGGCAATCTATCGTTCCCGCATCGCCTATCCGGAGCCGACCGGCGAACTTAACCATGGACTGGTCTCCGGTTATCTGCAGAGCGGGCGTGATCCCTTCACGGGCGAGATGGTGGATTCTCTGGCCATAGCGACCCTGTACGGTTTCAGCGAGGCTCAGACGGTCTATTCCGTCCAGGTCCCGCTCATGGTCAAGTTCATGACCGGAATCGGCAGGAAGAAAGCCAACCAGTTCTATGTGGCCGCCGGTGCCAGGATCGGCTTCAATGTCGCCAATTCCTATTCTCAGGTGCTGGGCGTCGTCGCTAGAGGAACGACGGCGACAAACGGTATTCCGTCCGGCATCTCATTTGCCGCCCAGCAAAATGCCATGAGTCTCTATGATGTATGGGGTAACGGGCCGGCGTCGGCGGATCCTACCGGAGTTGCACCGGCAGGAGGGGCCAGAGAAGTGGACGTTCTTGACCTGAATCTAGGCAGGCAGTGGGATGCGACAGGACCCAGATCCACCGTTTTCCCGGACGGCGGCGCCGTCACGACCGAAAAGGATGCCAATGGCGATATCAGTCGTGTCCTTTCGTCGGGACAGATCAGCAACCTCGCCCTCTTGAACGTGATGGCTTCGGCTGAAATCGGTTTCCGCTGGGCGCTGGGCAATGGCTGGGGCCTCTATACCGGGCTGTATGTCGACTACGGCCTGCTCCCGCAGACCAAAGCGACTTCGAGGACCGGTATCGTCCACTTCGCCGATGACGGAAACTGGGGATCGGTCGTAGACCATACGAACAGTATTCTCGCGGCGAGCAAACTGCCCTCCATCGTAACCAATGCCGATGGTCGTCCCGACAGGTTCGTCGAGAAGCAGGGCAACATCGTCGAGAAGGTCAATACCTTCGCGGCCGGCGTGAAACTCCGCCTGGCTTTCGGCTCCGTGAAGAAGAAACCGGTCGAGCCCGTCATCATCGTCGTCCGCGACACCGTGACCCAGACCAACACCGTGGTTGTGCGTGACACCGTGACCCGGACCAACACCGTGGTCGTCCGCGACACCGTCACCAACGTCATCCGTGACACCGTGACCATCATCAAGGAGATCCCCGTTGAGATCCAGAAGACCATGATGGAACTGAGCAACACGATGTTCGACTTCGACAAGGATGTCATCAAGGAAGCCGCCAAGGGACCGCTCAACAAGGTCGTCGCCTGGCTCCAGGAGAATCCCAACGTGAAGGTCGAGATTTCCGGCCACACCGACAGCAAGGGCTCCGAGAAGTACAACCAGGATCTGTCCGAGCGCCGTGCCCGTGCCGTTTACAACTACTTCATCTCGCAGGGCGTCGACAAGTTCCGCCTGGCCTACGCCGGCTACGGCAAGTCCCGTCCGATTGCGACCAACGAAACCGAGGAAGGACGTCAGCTCAACCGTCGCGTCGAGCTCAACGTCATCCAGTAAGGCACTTGTCCTGTAGGAAAGAAGAAGACCTCCGGCCGCTGTGGCCGGAGGTCTTCTTCTGTTCTTGCGGAGCGCGTCCGCTATTCGATTACAAACTGGTAAGGCATGCGGGCGAAGAAGTGTTCGCTGCTGCGGTAGTCCCAGTTCCGGAAGGCCTTCTGGATGCCGTGGAAGGGGGTGCCGGCGAGAACGTCGTTCTGGTCGGAATTGTTCTGGCCGAACATTTCGAGCACCTGTTCCATCGGGGTGAGCGGCTTCGGATAGGTCTCCACCGTCCAGGTCTGTTTGTCCTCGCCGAGGAGGCCGGCCAGATAGGTCAGGGCGTCATCAAGGGAGCCGATTTCGTCCACCAGGTTGATGCCGAGGGCTTCGGCGCCGGTCCAGACGCGGCCCTGGGCGATGCTGTCCACGAAGTCGGGCTCCAGGCCGCGGCCTTCGGAAACGGTCGCGACAAAGCGGCCGTAGATATCCTCGATGGAGGCCTGCATGTAGGCCTTCTCCGCCTCGTCGAGCGGACGCATGGCCGAGAACATGTCGCTATGCTTGTTGGAACCGACCACGGTGACCCCCACGTGGAGGATATCCTTGGCCGTGCGGCTGAAGTCGGGAATCATGCTGAACACGCCGATGGAACCGGTGAGGGTCATGGCGTCGGAGAAAATCTTGTCGCAGTTGTTGGAAATCCAGTATCCGCCGGAAGCGGCGTAATCGCCGTAGGAGGCGACCAGGGGCTTGTCCTTCTTCAGAAGGTCGAGTTCGGCCTTGATCTTGTCGGCCGCGAGGACGCTGCCGCCCGGGGAAGAGACGCGCAGGACCACGCCCTGGATGGTGGAGTCGGCACGGACCTTGGCGATGACCGAGGCGAAATGGTCTCCGGCGATCTCCTGCTTGCCGTCGCCTTCGATGATCTCGCCGTCGGCATAGATGATGGCGACTTTCTTCTTGGCGGAGGGGTTGGGCGCCGGCGTGCGGGCGGTCACGTAATCGGCCAGGGCGATCATCTTCACGTCTTCGAACTTGTCTGCCATGGCGATGGTGGCCAGGCGCTGCCTGAGTTGCTCGCGGGTCACCAGTTCATCCACGAGGGAATTGGCGACCATAGAGGCACCGTCGGTCAGTTCGAGGTTGTCCACCATCTCGGTGAGGCGCCCGGCGGAAATGCCGCGGCTCTCGGCGATGGCGGCGGCCATCGTATCCCAGATCGAAGTGATCATCGCGCGGTTCTGCTCCAGGTTCTCAGGGCTCGGGGCGTTGCGGATGAACATCTCTCCGGCGGATTTGTATTTGCCGTGGCGGATCAGTTGGACGTTGACGCCGAAACGGTCGAGCAGGTCCTTGAGGAAGAACATCTGGCTGCTCGTACCCGTGATCATCGGGCTGGCGCCGCTGCCTGCGGACATCATCACCTTGTCGGCCGCGCTGGCCAGGTAGTATGCGCCCGTGGAGGGACCGTCGGTGTAGGCGATGACCGCTTTGCCGCTTTCCCGGAACCGGACCAGGGCCTGCCGCAGTTCCTCGGCCTGGCTGATGCTGATGGCGGCACCGTCCGGCTTGAGGTAGATGAACTGGACGGTCGGGTCGTCGGCGGCCTTGGCAATGGCGTCGATCGTCTCGCGCAGGGAAAGGGGCGTAATCATTTCGCCGCCCTGGAGGGCGCTTCTGAAATCTGGCGTCTGGCTGACCTGCTCGCTGAAACTGACTTTGCTCAGGTCCATCTTGAGCACACCGGTGCGGGGGAGGACCGGCTTGCCGGAACCGGCCATGGCGCCGGCGCATCCCAGGAGGAAAACCGAACTCAGGATGCTCGCGAGGAAGAGGCCGCAGATGACGGCCAGCATCATTTTAAGGAATTGTTTCATAATAAATCCGTTTAACGCCTGCAAAAATAGCAAAAATGGGTCATAAAAAAGTACTTTCGCGCGGAAAAACTTCGTATCTTTGTAAGTTAAAGAACTTAAACCCGCCAATGGCTCAAAAACCTTCCATCCCCAAGGGGACACGCGATTTCGGCCCGCAGGAAATGGCCGAGCGCAACTATATCTTCGATACGATCCGGGACGTGTACCGCCTCTATGGCTATGCGCCCATCGAGACCCCCGCGCAGGAGAACCTGTCCACCCTGCTGGGGAAATATGGGGACGAGGGCGACAAACTGCTCTTCCGCATCCTCAATTCCGGCGACGCTTTCGCCCAGGTGGACCTGGCGGCGGAAGACGGACCGTCCCTGACCCGCAAGATCTGCGAAAAAGGACTCCGCTACGACCTTACGGTGCCTTTCGCCCGTTATGTGGTCCAGCATCAGAACGATCTTTCCTTCCCTTTCAAGCGCTACCAGATCCAGCCCGTGTGGCGGGCCGACCGGCCGCAGAAGGGTCGCTACCGGGAGTTCTATCAGTGCGACGCCGACGTCATCGGCAGCCGCTCCCTGCTGAGCGAGTTGGAACTGGTCCAGATCGTGGACGAGGTGTTCTCCCGACTGGACATCCGTGTGGCGGTGAAAATCAACAACCGCAAGGTCCTGTCGGGCCTGGCCGAAATCTGCGGCGCTCCCGACAAGGTGGTGGACATTACCGTCGCCATCGACAAACTCGACAAGATCGGCCTGGATGCCGTCAAGGCGGAAATGGGAGAACGTGGCCTGACGCCGCAGGCCATCGCCGTGGTGGAGCGTATCCTGGCCCTGGAGGGGACGACGGCGGAGAAAATCGCCGCCATGCGCGTCCTGATGCAGGGCGGATCCGCCTCGGGAATCGTATCCGAAACCGGACTCAGGGGCCTGGATGAACTCGAGGAACTCTTCGGCCTGCTCGCGGCCGCCGGTATCCGGCAGGAAGTCGCCATGGACCTGTCCCTGGCCCGCGGCCTGAACTATTACACCGGCGCCATCTTCGAGGTCAAAGCCCTCGACTGGGCCATCGGCAGCATCTGCGGCGGCGGCCGCTACGACAACCTGACCGGTATTTTCGGCCTTCCGGACATGTCGGGCGTGGGCATCAGTTTCGGCGCTGACCGCATCTACGACGTGCTCAAGGGGCTGGACAAGTTCCCGCGGAGCCTGGCGAGCGCCACGACTCTCCTGCTGGCCAACATGGACGCGGAAGCCGTCCCGTACCTGCTGGGACTTGCCCGCGATCTGCGCGCAGAGGGGGTTTCCTGCGAGATTTATCCCGATACGACCCGTCTCAAGAAACAGTTCGACTATGCCGACCGCAAGGCCATCCCCTTCCTGTCCATCAACGGCAGCGACGAGGTCGCCGGGCGGAAGGTCAATATCAAACGGCTCGACTCCGGGGAACAGCGGCTCTTCGACCGCGACGACCTTGCTGCAATCCTCGCTTTCCTCTGCGGGAATACGGATTAATTTCTTATCTTTGTAGGTTGTGAACAAGAAGACTCTGGCCCTGTTGTTGTCGGCGCTTGCCGGACTGGTGATCCTGGTGGTCATCGGGGTCGTCTTGTTGTTCCGGGACGACAGCCCCCGTCCCCGCCACGGCGACCTTCCGGCCCCGGACGAGGCCACGCGGGCCGAAGCCTATGCCAAGGCGGCGGTCCAGGCCGTTCCGCTGCTGTCGGCCGTGCCTTCCGATGCCGCCATGCTGGCGACTTTCGGCAGTTTCCGCGACGGCCTCGCGGCCATGACGGATACGGTCCACGTGCTGCCGGCCCTGCTGGGCGGCGGTGCCCGCAGGGGCTTCCCGGCTTTCCTTCGTCGGGCCGCTGCGGTGGATCTGGGTGCCCTGCGGCATGCCTCTTCCATCGTCTCCCTCCATTACAGCGGCGACTGGGTGCCCCTCCTGCTGGTGGAAGCCGGCACAGTCCCCGCCGACACTTCGGAAGCCGTTCTGAGACTCCTGGCGGCCGCCGATTCCACCCGGCTCTCCGCGCGTCTGGTGGATGGTTCCGCCTTCCCGGAGTCGCGTCTGCGCAAATCCCTCCTGCTGGTGGTATCGCCCTCGGAGGCGCTTGTCACCGCGTCGGTCCGTCATCTGGAAAGCGGGGCGAGCATCCTCGACAGCCGCTGTTTCCCGGCGGCGGCCTCCCATCTGAGCGGGGCCGACGGCCTGTATTTCTCGCACGCCTATGCCGAGAAACTGTTCCCGGCCTATTTCCAGCGGCCCTTCGCCCGATACGGCTCCTTCTTCGGGAAATATGCCGAGTGGACCGCTTTCCAAATCAAAGATCTTTCGCCCCGTGAATGCCGCCTGACGGGTCTGTCGGCCCGCTCCAAGTCCGATCCGGCCTATGTGGCCAATTTCCTGGGCCGTACGCCGGGCGGCGATATCCGCTGCGCGGAAGTACTTCCGGCCGCCACGCTGCTGGCCGTTTCCGTCTCGACGGAACGTCTGCCGGAATACCTGGAGGCCTACCGCCGCTTCCTTGACGCCGACCGCAAACTCGCCGCTTACCGCAAGGCGGTGACCACGCCGACGGATTCGGTGCTGACGACCCCGGAGAAATGGGCTCTTCAGTGGGACATCAAAGAAGTGGTCCGCGCCAGCGTGGCCACACCTGCGGGGCTCCGCCCGCTGTTGCTGCTGCGTCCCGGCAAATCGGTGAGCAGGATCTCCGAGCCGGAATCCTGTCCCTTCGCCTCTTACGCCGGCCTGGTGTTCGGGCCGCTCTTCGATATGCCGCAGCCCGCGTCTTACGTCAGCCGAGGAGGCTGGGTGCTGATCGGCGGAAGCGAGGTGCTTGCAGAGGGACCCGTGCTGAAATCCGTAGCCGACTTCGCTCCCTCCAAGGGGACGCAACTGGCGCTATGGTATTGTCCCACAGCCGCTCCCGCTTCAGCTGCCGAGGTCTTCCGCTCGCCGCTGCTCGAGGCCGTCCGCGACCTGGGCAAGGGTGCCGCCATGGTCCCGATGACCCTGACCCTCAAGGGCGGGGAGGCGGAACTTGTGGCGCGGCGGATGCAGGCGTTGCCGCAGGATGCGCCCGCCGCCCTCGCCGATACCTCCGTCGCGGTGCCCGCCGGACCCTTCCCGGTCAAGAATTCCGGGACCGGCAAGACCAACAGTTTCTCGCAGGCCCCCAACGGCTCGCTGACGCTCAAGGACGAGCAGGGGAAAGGCCTCTGGGCCGTACCCTTCTCCGGACGCCTCTGCGGCCGCGTCCAGACCATCGACTACTACGCCAACGGCAAACTGCAATTCCTTTTTGCCGCCGGCAGCAAACTATACCTGATAGACCGTCTCGGCCGTTTCGTGAATCCTTTCCCGGTGGATCTGGGCAAGGCCGTCCGGCTGGGACCCGACGTGTACGACTTTACCGGAGCGCATGGCTACACCGCCATGGTCCTCCATGCGGACAACACCATCGGCATGTACGACCTCCACGGCCGGCAGCCGAAAGACTGGAAGGGGATCGCCCCGCAGGAGCCCGTCAAGGCCCTGCCGGAACTCCTCAAGGTCGGTGAAAAACGCTACTGGGCCGTCCGGACCTCCGTCCAGACCCTGATTTACGGCTTCTGGGGCGGAGAGCCGCTCGGCAAGGCCGGTGGCGACAGGCGCATCGCCCCCGACAGCGGCTTCACCGTCAAGGGCGGTGACCTGCAGGCGACCTGCCTGGACGGCCGGACACGGAGCGTAAAACTGTAAAAGTGTAAACCAAACCTATACCGTATGAGTTCTTTCAACAAAGCGCTGGAAACCAGTTTCCGACTCCACTGGAACCGTCCCGCCCTGAGCAATTACCAGGGTGCGACGCTCTATTACCGGGACGTGGCCCGGCGCATCGCCAAACTCCAGATTGCCTTTGAGCAATGCGGACTTGTACGAGGCGACAAAGTGGCCATCTGCTCCCGCAACCAGGCCAATTGGGGCGTCAGTTTCCTGGCGGCCCTGACCTATGGCGCCGTTCCCGTTCCCATCCTGCATGAATTCAAACCCGGCAATATCCACTACCTGGTCAACCATTCCGACGCCCGTGTCCTTTTTGTGGACGACGTCATCTGGGAGGGCCTGAATGCCGAGGAAATGCCGTCCCTGGCCGTGGTGGTCCAGATCAACACCTTCAAGTTCCTCCACACCCAGGACCATGATCTGCAGAAGGTGCGGGACCAGGTGAACGCGGAGTTCGCCCGCCGCTATCCGGACGATTTCGACATCCGGCACCTGGATTATTACGTCGATACCCCGGACGAACTGGCGGTCATCAATTATACTTCCGGGACCTCCGGTTTCTCCAAGGGCGTGATGATTCCCTACCGTGCCCTGGCCTCCAACGTCGCCTTTGCCCACTGGGCCGAGCCCCACATGAACAGCCAGTCCAAGATGGTGGCCATGCTGCCTTCCGCCCACATGTACGGCATGATGTTCGAGTTCCTCTTCGAGATGACCATCGGCGCCCATGTCCATTTCCTGACCCGTGTGCCGAGCCCGAAAATCATCATGCAGGCCTTCTCCGAGATCCATCCCGACGTCATCATCGCGGTCCCCCTGATCATCGAAAAGATCTACAAGTCCAAACTCAAGCCGGTGATCGACAAGAACAAACTGTTCTTCAAGATTCCCATCGTGGACAAGATGATCCAGCGGCGGATCCTCGCCGAACTCAAGACCTCTTTCGGCGGTAATTTCGAGGAGGTGATCCTCGGCGGAGCCGCGTTCAACCCCGAGGTGGAGGACTTCTTCCACAAGATCGGCTTCCCCTTCACGGTCGGCTTCGGCATGACCGAGTGCGCCCCCATCATTACCTATGCCCACTGGAACGAAACCCGTCTGGGCTCCTGCGGAAAGGCGGCGCCCCGGATGGAGGTCCGCATCGATTCTTCCGACCCGCAGAACATCCCCGGCGAGGTCCTCGTCCGTGGCGACAATGTCTTCCTCGGCTACTACAAGAACGAGGAAGCCACCCGGGACGTCTTCACGCCGGACGGCTGGTTCAAGACCGGCGACATGGGTGTGCTGGATGCCGACGGCTTCCTGTACCTGCGGGGCCGCAGCAAATGCATGATCCTCGGGCCTTCCGGCCAGAACATCTATCCGGAGGAACTGGAGGCCGTCATCAACAACGTGACCTACGTGGTGGATTCCCTCGTCATCGAGGATGACGGCGGCCTGACGGCCCTGATCTACCCGGACTACCACCAAGCGGAACTGGACGGCCTGACCCGTGCGGAGTTGGAGCAGCGCCTGACGGATAACCTCCCGGAAATCAATAAAGAAATCCCTAATTACGCGAAGATCAAGAAGATAGAGTTCCTTCCGGAGGACTTCGAGCGTACGCCGAAGCGCTCCATCAAACGCTATCTCTACCAGCGCAACTAAACCCTTCCCATGGATAAATTCGACCCTCGTTACATTGAAATGGCGGCCATCTGGGCCAAGAATTCCTATTGCAAGCGCCGGCAGGTCGGCGCCCTCATCGTCAAGGACAGGATGATCATTTCCGACGGCTACAACGGAACGCCCTCCGGTTTTGAGAACGTCTGCGAAGACGAGAACGGGGTGACCAAGCCCTATGTGCTCCATGCCGAGGCCAATGCCATTTCCAAGGTGGCCAAATCGGGCAACAGCAGCGCCGGGGCGACCCTGTATGTGACGGCGTCCCCCTGCCTGGAATGCTCCAAACTGATCATCCAGTCCGGCATCCGCCGCGTGGTCTATCGCGACGAGTACCGCCTGACGGACGGGATCGACCTGCTGCGCCGGGCGGGCGTGGAAGTGGAAAAGGTGGATTGAGCCATGAAGAAAGACTATACGGTACTTTGGACGGCACTCCTGGGGGTTCTCCTGGGAGTGCTGCTCGCCTTGACGGTGACCCGGATGTCGGAGAACCGCCGCCTGCGGGCCGGCTACCAGGACTGGAACAAACTCAACCTCATCCTCCGGCAGGTCCAGGACAATTATGTGGATACGGTGGATATCAAGAAGGTCACCGACGCGGCTGTCGTGGCCGCTCTCGGACAACTGGATCCGCACTCGGTGTACCTGCCGCCTGTGGAACTGGAGAGTTCGGAGGAAGACCTGGCCGGCAATTTCGAAGGCGTCGGCATCCAGTTCAACGTCCCCAATGACACGGCCATCGTGCTGGAGGTGATCCCGGGCGGGCCGTCCGAGAAGGCGGGACTGCTCCAGGGCGACCGCCTGCTGCGGGTGGACGACAAGGTCATCGCCGGCGTGAAATTCCCCCAGGACAGCATGGTACGCAGGATGCGGGGGCCGGCAGGGACGAAGGTGACCCTGACGGTCAGCCGCCAGGGCGAGGAGATCGCCTTCGACATTACGCGCGGCAAGATTCCGGTCCATTGCGTGGACGCCGCCTTCATGGTGGATGACACCACCGGCTACCTCCGCCTGTCGAAATTCTCCCGGAATACCTACAGGGAGTGCGCGGAGGCATCCCTCAAACTTCTGGAGCAGGGGATGACACGGCTTCTCCTGGACCTGCGCGACAATTCCGGAGGATATTTCGACCAGGCCATCTCCCTGGCCAACCTCTTCCTCGAAAAGGATGCCGGCATCGTCTATCTGGAAGGGCTCCATCGTCCCCGTAACGACTACAAGGCCAATGGGAAAGGCATCCTGAAGGACGTCTCCCTGACCGTCCTGATCAACGAAAACTCCGCCTCCTCGAGCGAAATCCTGGCCGGGGCCATCCAGGACAATGACCGTGGCCTGGTCGTCGGCCGGCGTTCCTATGGGAAAGGCCTGGTGCAGGAACCGGTCTATTTTACCGACGGATCGGCCATCCGCATCACCGTCGCCCGTTTCCATACGCCTTCCGGCCGTTGCATCCAGAAGCCGTACTCTGATGATTATCAATACGATATCTATAAGCGCTACCGCGACGGGGAAATGTTCGATTCCGACAGCATCCGGATTGACAGTTCGGCGGTGTTCCGCACGGTCCGCGGCCGCACGGTCTATGGCGGGGGCGGCATCGTCCCGGATGTCTTCGTGCCCGTGGACACGACGCGCGCCACGCCCTATTGGATCGCCTGCAACCGGAAGGCCACGCAGATGCGTTTCGCCTCGGAGATGTTCGACCGCTACCGCGGCCGCCTGTCGCAGATCGAGACCTTCCCGCAACTGGAGGCTTTCCTGGACGGGATTGACATCCCCGGGCAGTTCCAGCGCTTCGCCGCGGCGCGGGACGGGATTTCCCCGGCCCCGGGCGAATGGGCGCAGACCGAGCCCTACCTGCTGCCGCAGTTGCGGGCCCTGGTCGGCCGCTATTCCCGTCTGGGGGAGAACGCTTTCTACAAATTATATCTGCCGGTGGACGATGTGGTGGCCGCCGCGCTTTCCGCTCCGGGGGCTGTCCTGCCGTAAATTCAGTAGAAATCCTTATTTCCGTGTGCAACAATTATTCGTAAATTTGCATCTATACAAAGTATATATAATTCTGTCATTTATGAAGAGACTTTCTTTTGGAACTGTCTTACTGGCAGTTTTGCTTGTGGGGACGATGGCTTCCTGCAAGAAAGAAGAAGCGGGGCTTCCCACGATGCCTTCCTATGAAAAGATTACGGAAGAGCCAGGACCTGAGCATGTTACCGTAGAGCCCGGCGAAAATGAGGCCTATCTGGACGATGTTTTGAGCGAGGTGATTTCTCTCGTGGACATGAACCTGATTGCGGACTGTATCGGTCCGCTCCAGACACTTTCCTCCCTCTGGGACGGGCCGGTGGATGCTTCTGCACTCTTTTCCCGCCTGGAGGATGCACTCCGTCCCGATGAAGAAGTACAGGAAGGAGGCGTTGAAGAAATAGGGAAAGGAGGAGAACCGGAACCGGAGCCTGTCACGGAAACAACTACTGTAACGGTGGAGACAAAGGTAAAGACGGTTGCCGTGCTGGATCTCCTGTCCGGCGATTATGTCATGGAAGAGATTCCGCAGGAAGCCGTCTCTGACGAAGAGGGTGACGGTCCCTCCGAAGAGTTGCATTCCGCTCCCCGCCGTCGGAAAATTGAAAAGACGCACCGGCTCGTCCGCAGGGGCGACTTGCCGGGTGCGATCCGCATCACCATGCAGGACGAATCGCAGCGGACGGTCTGCGCCGTCGTCAAATTCAGCGGCGCCTTGAGCGAAACGGTTGTGGACGGGTCCCTTTCCCTGATTCTTCCGACCCATCTCGAATTGTTCCTTCTGCGGGATGGCGTCCAACTGCTTTCCGCGCAATTGGACCTGGCTGATGTCCCGGAGTCCAAGTCCGTGCTTGTCAGCAAGCATGTGACGGTGACGGGGCGTGCCCTCGCCGGCAGTACGATGGCGGAACTCACGTCGCTGGATCTCGAATTCAGAATCGAACGCTACCTGGGCAAGTCGGGTGATGAAGAGAGATTCTCCCCAGCCCTGGTAAAACTCTCGAATCTGGATCTGGCCGTTTATGGCGAGGGCCTGTATGTCGCCGGCGTCAAGGGGAATGTGACCATTACCGACGAAGTGGCGGAAACCATTAAGGATAAAATAGATGATGTGGATGTCGTGCGTGAAAAACGCGAGTTTTTCGTGAGCACGGACCTGATGATAGACCTGCGTCACAAACTGCTCTGCACCGTCGTTCTCGACCGCATGCATGATATTCCCCTGACGTATGAGCAGAAAAAGATCCGTTTCAATGTAGAGGCCTATGCCAACCAGATGAACAAGATGATGAATGTCAACTTGTACTACGGATCGGCTGTCCAGGAAGAAGCGGATGCCTATCTGCGATTTTGGGTGATGCCTCAGGACGAGAACGGTGTATTTGATACGGCTCTGAATATCCATTATGCCACGGACTCCGACGGGTATTTTCTTGACAAAAAGTATTTCACCATCGAGAATTTCCCCAAGACCTACGAGCAGGTGATTCCGATCCCTATTCTGTTCCAGATGTTATTCAGCAAAAAATAGGAGATCCTTTAATTGGTTTTGATTATGAAAACAATGAAATATATGGCGGTCCTTGCCGCCGCGGCAACATTGCTGCTGACCGCATCCTGTAAGAAGGAAACGCCCTCCGAACTTCCTGCCGGAAAGACGGATACCGAATACATCGACGATGTCCTGAGTACGGCCATCAGCAAGGTGAATATCTCCGATTTCACCCCGCTGCTGAATTGCTATACCGACCTGATCAGCCCCGTTATGAACGATCAGTATACCCTGGGGGCGCAGAAATGGATCTCGGACCTGCTGAAGGAAATCGCCGATGACAAGACGACGGAGTTTTCTGCAAGCCGCTTCTCCAAGGTGCTTCGTTTCGAAGACCGCGACTCCTATGCGGAGGATTCCGAAACAGACAACACGCTCGAAGTGATTTTTGAAAGAGGGAAGGACAAGGCTGTCTTTACGCTCCAGTGGGGCGAGGAGACCTTCGATGCGACCGTTACCATCAACAAGTCCAGGGCTTTGGGTTTGGCCGATAAGGTAATGGAAACGAAAGCCGGAGACGAGGATACGGACAAGGAAGAGGCCGATCCGAATTTCAAACAGGTGACCTTCAAGTTCCCCAAGCAGTTCACGCTGCAGAGCGACTATAACGGAACTCCGCTGATCGCCGGCACCTTGAATATCAATCCGTCCCAGGCCATGATGATTGGCCGGAATGGCCCGCTGTCTGATTTCCATGCCGTGATTGACCTGGTGCTCAGCGCCTTTGACTATCAGTTGAAAGGATCCGGTGTCCAGATCAACTTTGGCGCCAACCCCGTTTCCGCTGCCATCTCCGGCAATGTGATTCTGGATGCCAATGGGGAGCAGATCGTAAATGCCGACCTCAATTACAGCATAACGGATCTGGAAGATTCCGAACTGATGAAATTCCGTGCCAGTGGCAATGTCCTCGGCAAACTGGCAATGTCAGTCGACGTTCCCAACACGGAGGCCGTCCAGGAAACCTCCAGTAATATAAAAACGGCGGAAGATGTCGTCAAGGCCAACGGTCTTTTCACGATCGACCTGTTCTACGGCGGCGCGGCCCGTGCCCATGATCTGCGGAACGCGGAGATTCTGTATGCATTTGACAAGGAACGCAATGATTTCGGTATGACGATGGCGTTCAGGAGCAAGGGCTTCGCACCGGAGAGTGTCGATTTCTTTGAGACGCACAACATGCACGCCAACTTCCCGAAGACCACCGCGCAGGCGATGGGCAAGTTCTCCTGGGTGATGTTGAAACTCACTGGCGGGAAGTGATAATCCCCTGGCGCTATCTCTGCGCAATGAACTGATACACAATGTCGCCGGCCTGACGGGCCGGCGCTTTTGCATCTACGGAGAACTTGCTCATCCGGGCGGCCCGGACGGCGAAATCGCAGAGGCAGCGGTCGGAGGAAGAAACTTCCTCCTGAACCTTGGCGTGAATGACGTTGCCGGCGTTATCGACCAGGATGAGGACGGTCACCATGCCGCCGCCGTAGCAGCGGTAGGCCGGAATGGGCAGGCGGCTGGCCTTGCGTCCGTCCAGAGAGTAGGAGACGACGGAGGGGCCTGAATATTCCCTCCGGGGCGTGTTGTCCTGTTCCTGCGGTTTGCCGACGTTGGCGTAGTCCGCATCCGGCTCGTCCGGGACGACGCCGTCCTTGAGTTCCTGCGCCAGGCGACGGGCGTCTTCGTAGAGTTTGTCGGCGTCGGTGCCGCGGTCGTCCTTGAGGGTGCCGCGGTCCACGGCCACGTTGCGGAAATGGACCCCGGACGTTCCCTTGATCAGTTCGTCGATCCGGCGGCTGATGTTTTCGTCGAAGGCTTCCTGCTCGGCCTGGCGCTGCTCGGCCAGACGCTGCTGTTCCGCCTCTTCTTCGCGGCTGAAATCGAGCAGAAAACTCTGCTCCTGTTTCCACATGGCCCCGATCTGCGAAAGGAGCAGAATGATAATCACCGTCAAATGGACAATGACGGTGACATACAATCCTGCCTTGTCTTCCTTGCGAAGGGCCATGGCGGGTCTATTTGTGCTTGCGCTTCCGCTGCATTTCATCCAGCGCCTTCTCCACGGTGGCGGAGATGACGTCGATGGCCACCTGGTTGTGGCCGCCCTGCGGGATGATGACGTCGGCGTAGCGTTTGCTCGGCTCGATGAACTGCAGGTGCATGGGCTTGACCGTTTCGCAGTAGTGGGCGATGGCCGTTTCCAGGGTCCTGCCGCGTTCGGCGATGTCGCGGACGAAGATACGCATGACGCGGTCGTCGGCGTCGGCATCGACGAAAATCTTGATATTCAGCTGGTCCCGTAACTCCTTGCAGGTGAAGATGAGAATGCCTTCGATGATGATGACGTCGGCCGGTTCCACGGTCACCGTCTCCGTCTTGGACCGGGAGCAGGTGATGTAGGAATAGACCGGCTGCTCGACCGGCCGTCCCGCCTTGAGTTCGCGGATCTGCTGGCAGAGGAGTTTCCAGTCGATGGCGTCGGGATGGTCGAAGTTGATTTTCTGGCGTTCCTCCATGGGGAGGTGGCTGGAATCTTTGTAGTAGGAATCCTGGGGGATGACGACTACGCGTCCGCTCAATTGCCGGGTGATGGCTTTTACGACGGTGGTCTTGCCTGACCCGGACCCGCCGGCGATACCGATGACTAACATACTAGAATTCTGCGTTTTTGGGAGTTCTCGGGAAGGGGATGACGTCACGGATGTTGGCCATGCCGGTGACAAAGAGCAGCAGGCGCTCGAAACCGAGGCCGAAGCCGCTGTGGGGCACGGTGCCGTAACGGCGCGTGTCGATGTACCATTCGAGGTTCTTGCGGCTCATGCCCAGTTCGTCGATGCGCTGCTCGAGTTTCTCCAGGGAAGCCTCGCGCTCGCTGCCGCCGATGATTTCGCCGATCTTCGGGAAGAGGACATCCATGCCGCGGACGGTCCTGCCGTCTTCGTTCTGCTTCATGTAGAAGGCCTTGATATCTTTCGGGAAGTCGATGAGAATGACGGGCTTGCGGAAGTATTTTTCGACGAGGTAGCGCTCGTGCTCGCTCTGGAAATCAGTGCCCCAGTGGACGGGGAATTCGAACTGGACGCCCTGGGCGACGGCTTCTTCGAGGATTTCGACGGCGCGGGTGTAGGTGACGCGCTCGAAGGCGATGCCGAGCACGCTGCGGAGCCGCTCCAGCAGGCCGTCGTCGTATTTGTCGTTGAGGAATTGCAGGTCGTCCCCACAGTGGTCAAGGGCGTACTGGACCAGGTATTTCACGAATTCTTCGGCCAGAGCCATGTTGTCCTCGATGTCGTAGAAGGCCATTTCCGGCTCGATCATCCAGAACTCGGCGAGGTGGCGCGGGGTGTTGGAGTTCTCGGCGCGGAAGGTCGGTCCGAAGGTGTAGATTTCGCCCACGGCGGTGGCGCCCAGTTCCCCCTCGAGCTGTCCGCTCACGGTCAGGCTGGTCTTTTTGCCGAAGAAGTCACGGGAGAAGTCCACGTTGCCTTTCTTGTCCAGCGGAATGTTCCGCAGGTCCATGGTCGTGACCTGGAACATGTCGCCGGCGCCCTCGGCATCGGATTCGGTGATGAGCGGGGTGTGGAGATAGACGAAACCCTTGTCGTTGAAGAATTGGTGGATGGCGAAGGCCATGGCGTGGCGGATGCGCAGGACGGCGCCGAACGTATTGGTGCGCAGGCGCATGTGGGCGACGCTGCGGAGATATTCAAGCGTGGTGTTCTTCTTCTGGAGCGGAAAACGCATCGGGTCGCAGTCGCCGAGAATCTCGATTTCGCGGGCCTGGATTTCGACGGCCTGCCCGCTGCCGACCGATTCGACCAGTTGGCCGCGGACGGCCAGGCTCGCGCCGGTGGTGATGCGTTTGATCAGTTCTTCATCGAAAAGGCCGGTATCGGCCACCACCTGGATGTTGCGGACCGTGCTGCCGTCGTTCAGCGCGATGAACTTGACCTGTTTGTTACCCCTTTTGGTCCTGACCCATCCTTTGGCCAGTACCTCCTGCCCCGGCGTCCCGGCGAGCAGTTCCTTTACCTTCGTCCTTTTCATAGAGAGAGTTACACTTAATCAGACAAAGATACGAAAAAGATAGAATATTCCTGCGCAAGTAGTCGGAAAAAGCGACCGGGAATCTCCCACAAACAACGGAGGCGGCCCGGTGTGGGTCGCCTCCGCCAGGAGAGTCTGGCTGTCAGCCTTTATTCCGTGGCCTTGCGGGCCTGGTACATGATCTTCAGGGCGGAGCAGCGACGAAGTTCCTGCTTCACGTCCGTGATAATACCCATGCGGACATCCAGGTCGCCCTTGATGACGGTCGTCATGTAGGAGCGGTCGGCCTCGCTCATCGCGTCGCGCTCGGCGGCGATGAAGTCGCGGATGTCATCCACGGTCTTGAAGGAATCGTTGAGCTGGATACGGGCATCGGTACCGTACTGCGCCTGATAGATCTTGGTAGGCGGGCCGATATTGATATAGGATGCCAGGTCCTTCCGCTCGAGTTTCACGACCTCGGAGGCCTCGGGGAGTTTGACAGATACCTTGTTCTCGGTTTCGCGCATCTGCGTCGTCACCATGAAGAAGAACAGGAGCATGAACACGATATCGGAGAGGGATCCGGACGTGATGCCCGGAACATTCCGTTTGTTGTTGGAACCACCGAATTTTGACATAGTCTTATCCTCCTATTCTTTATCTTCTCTTACCGACATCCTTCGGTTCGGCTTCGGATATGTTCTGAGGAATAATCTTCTTCACGATATCCTGCTGCTCATCCGGAAGGCTCAGGAAAGCCCGTCCATAGGTCCGGTAGGAGAACTCGTCACGAAGTTCGTTGATGGCTTTGACCAGTTCGTTCTGCACGGCGATGTAGGCCCGGTAACTGGTACCGCGGTCGTTCTGGAGGGAAATGACGCCCTTCGAGACCTTGGCTGCACCATAGCCTTCGATGTCCTTGACTTCCTTTTCGGGGAGGTTCGGATCGTCGGTCGGGTTGGAAAGGAATTCCTTGATTCTGTCTTTGAGTTGGCTGACGTCGATGGGCTCGCTACCGGCGAGAATGCGGTCGGCAGAATTGATCTTCACAATGATGATATTGCGGCGATTCACTTTCTGGTCTTCGACCTTCTGGTTCGGGTCCGGCATCGGCGGGAGACGGCGCTGCAGACCTGTCTGCGAACCCATGGTCGTAGTCATGAGGAAGTAGCAGAGCAGGAGGAACGCGATGTCCGCCGTGGAACTGGAATTAATCTCCGGTGTTTTTTTCTTACCCATAGATGTACGGAATTATTTACGGATCGAGCCCCAGACGGCGCTGAAGAGGATCGACAGGATGGCGAGTCCTCCGGCCAGATAGGTGAGGTTCAAAACGGTATCAGTAAGTCTCAGGACGGAGTGGGGCTTCTGCTCGGCCATACCCATGGCCGGCGCGCCCGGGGAGATGAGGTACACCACGAAGCATATGGCGGCGATGGCCACAATCCCGACGCCCAGTTTGATGAGGCTCTTCGGATTGTTGATCGTGCCGATCACCAGGCCGAAAACGACCACGGCGGCGACGGCGATCCCCACCATCACATATGCCCAGCGGAGCAGGGTGTCGACTGCGGCGCCATCCTTGGATTCGAAGCCTACTGCGAAGCCCCAGATCAGCAGGATGACACTGATGCCGATCAGCGCCCACATGACCCACTTGAAGATTCTGTTGATGTTTTTCATTCTAAAACTCCTTATCTTTCAAGGGATTATTTCTGCTTCTTGGAAAGGATATCCACCAGGGAGATGGAAGCGTCTTCCATGTCGATGGAGATGGAGTCGATCTTCGCGAGGATGTAGTTGTAGAAGACCTGGAGGATCATGGCGACGATCAGACCCGCGACCGTCGTGATGAGGGCGACCTTCATACCGCCGGCGACGACGTTCGGGGAGATATCACCCGCAGCCTGGATGGCGTCGAAGGCCTGGATCATACCGATAACCGTACCGAGGAATCCCAGGGACGGGGCGATGGCGATGAAGAGGGAAATCCAGCTCAGGCCGTTTTCCATGTTGCTCATCTGGACGCTGCCGTAGGAAACGATGGTCTTCTCGACGGTGTCGATGCCCTGGTCGTAGCGGAGGAGGCCCTGATAGAAGATGCTGGCCACGGGACCGCGGGTCTCACGGCACACATCCTTCGCCTTCTCGATACCGCCTTCCTTGAGCGCCTGCTCGACGGCCTCGAGGAGTTTCTTGGTATTGGTCTTGGCGAAAGTCAGGTAGAGGATACGCTCGATGGCGAGGGCAAGACCGATGATGAGGCAGATGATGATCAGGGACATGAAGCCGGGACCACCTTCGATGAACTTGGTCTTGAGGGCCTGGTGGAGGGGAATCTCTTCGCCGGTACCTTTGAGGAGGTCAGCGCCGCTGTTGACGGCGGCCTGTTCCGTTGCGGCGGGAGCCTCTTCGGCTTCCTGTGCGGATGCGACACTGGCAGAAATGGCCATTACGCCGATAACTGCCAAGAACATGAAAAACTTTTTCATAATCGTTTTTGTGTGTTTGATGATATTGAATAATTAAAAATTGTTCTCTTTGGCTATGGATACAATACACCCTATCCAAATCCGGTGCAATTTAGCAAATATTTTTCAATCGGCAAAGGTATCGGGGCCTTTCTTCGAAGAAAAATAGGGCGGCCGGCCTAGGGAAGCGTAATTTCTCCCTTCAGGTTCCGGCCCATCATCCGGCGGATCCAGGCCGGGTCATCGCTCTTGCCCAGCAGGAAGAAAAGCTTGGCCAGGGTGCTCTCGGTCGTCGCGTCGGCCCCGCCCACGACGCCGGCCCGCTCCAGGGCTTTCCCGTTGGCGTACAGGCCCATATCCACGGTCCCGGCGGGGCATTGGGTCACGTTGACGAGCACTTTTCCGCTGCGGACGGCCTCTTCGATGATGTCCAGGAACCAGGCCTTGGAGGGCGCGTTGCCCGAGCCGTAGGTCTCCAGGATGACGGCGCGGATGCCGCTGTCGCAGACGATGTGGCGGACGATGTCGGGGGTGATGCCCGGATGGATCTTCAACACGGAGACGCGGGTGTCGAGCCGGGTGTTGATGGAAAGGTTCTGGTACCAGTCCAGCGGCTTGCGGATGGCTTTCCCGTCGTACCGGATCGTGATGCCCGCTTCGGCCAGGGGCGGGAAATTCGGGCTCTGGAAGGCGTTGAACAGTTCCGCGTTCATCTTCGTGGTCCGGTTGCCGCGCATCAGCAGCGAGCCGAAGCAGATGCACACCTCGGGCACCAGGGCATGGCCGTCCGCATCCTTGGCCGCGGCGATTTCAACGGCGGAGATGAGGTTTTCCTTGCCGTCGGTGCGCGGGACGCCGATGGGAAGCTGGCTGCCGGTGAAGATGACGGGCTTGGTCAGTCCGTCGAGCATGAAACTCAGCGCCGAGGCCGAATAGGACATGGTGTCGGTGCCGTGGAGGATGATGAAGCCGTCGTAGTCGTCGTAGCGGTCGCGGATCAGGCGGGCGAGTTCCTGCCAGAGGGCGGGCTCCACGTCGGAGGAGTCGATCAGCGGGGAGAAGGTGTGGACGTCGAGGCGGACGGCGAATTTCCGGATTTCCGGGACCTCGTCCCAGATCTGGCTGAAATCGAAGGGCTTGAGGGCCAGGTCTTCGGGGTCCTGTTTCATACCGATGGTGCCGCCGGTGTAGATCAGCAGCAGGGATGCGCGCTCGTTCATAGTCGGAATAATTTTTCTGCGTTGGCGGTCGTGGCTGCGGCCACTTCTTCGGGGGAGAGTCCCTTGACCTGCGCGATTTTCCCGGCGATCAGGGGGATATAGGCGCTTTCGTTGCGTTCTCCGCGATGGGGGACGGGCGTCAGGTAGGGCGCGTCGGTTTCCAGCAGGATGCGGTCCAGCGGGATGCGCTGCACGGCTTCGGGCAGGCGGGAATTCCGGAAGGTCACCACGCCGCCGATGCCCACCGACCAGTCGCCGTAGCGCTGGATGCGGACGAAGGTTTCATAACTGCCGCTGAAGGCGTGGAGGTTGCCCCGCAGCCCGAGGTGGCGGCATTCTTCCAGCACGCGGAAGAAGTCTTCCGTGGCGTCGCGCAGGTGGATGTTGACCGGCAGGTCCCAGTCGGCGGCCAGTTGCAGCTGGGCCTTCAGGGCCGCTTTCTGGAGATCCGCCGTGTCGGCGGAATAATGGTAGTCCAGGCCGATCTCCCCGATGGCGACCAGCCCCCTGTCGCGATAAGTCTCCATGTCGGCGAGTTCCTCCTCCCAGCCGGGGCCGACGGAGCCGGGATAGAGCCCGGCCATGGGGAAGGCCCGGCCGGGATAGCGCGCGGCCAGGGCGAAGACCCCCGCCCGCTCCCGGCGGTCGACGTCCGGCAGCAGGAAACGGTCCACGCCGGCTTCCGCGGCCCGGGCGATGGCCTGGTCGACGTCGGTCCCGAAGGCTTCGTCGCTGAAATGGACGTGTGTATCAATGAATCTCACAGCACAAAGATAACTAATTTATCCGGATTGTGTACCGTCCCAGGACGTCGCTGCGGAGGAATCCGTCGCTTTCCAGCCGGGCGGCGAGGGCGGCGGCCTCGGGATAGCCCGTTCCGACGGCCGCCGCGATCTGGTCCGCGGCGCTTTCGCGGTGGGCGCGGACCCAGGCGAGCACCGCCAGCAGGGACTGCCGCCCGGCATCGGAGGCATAGAGGGCCTCCGCATCTGCCACCACGTCCCGCACTTTCCGCCGGGGCGCCTGCAGCCCCAGCGACAGCAGGAAAGAGTCCGGGTCGGTCACGGCTTCGGCCATCTGTTTGCGCAGCAGCAGGTTGCAGCCCTGGGAACGGACGTCGTCCGCCCGGCCGGGGAGGGCATAGAGCGCCCGGCCGTAGGAATGGGCCAGTTCGGCCGTGAGCATGCCGCCGCCCTTGACCTTGGACTCGACCAGCAGGGTGGCGTGGCAGAGCCCGGCGATGATGCGGTTGCGGCGCAGGAAGTGGATGGCGACGGGCTCGGTGCCGGTCGGGTAGTCCGTCAGGAGGGCGCTGCCCGGGGCGGCGGCGATGCGGCTGGCCAGGAGGCCGTGGCGGAAGGGATACACCTTTTCGATGCCTGTGGCCATAACGGCGACGGTCGGCAGCCCGCCGGCGAGGGCCGTCAGGTGGGCGCAGGCATCCACGCCGAGGGCCAGACCGCTGACAATCAGGGGCTTCTGCCTGCTGTGGGCCAGGGCGTCCACCAGCCTTTCGCACCAGTCCCGCCCGTAGGCGTCCACATCGCGCGTCCCGACCACGGCGATGGCCGGCCGCTCGCCGAAGACCTCCTCCGGCGGGTCCGTCCCCTTGAAATACAGGCCCAGCGGCGGGTCTTCGCATTCCCTCAGCAGGGCGGGGTAGGCCGGGTCGGACAGGGCGATGAAGCGGGCGCCCGCCGCCGCGCATTTCTCCAGTTCCCTTTCCGCTTCTTCCAGGGCGGCGGGCGTCAGTTGGTCCAGCCAGCGGTGCTGCGGACCGGTCAGGCTGCGCAGCCCCTCCCTGTCCATTTCGAAAATGCCGGCCGCGCTGCCGACCGCCTCCAGGAGGGCCTTTCCCAGACGGGGTTCATAGCCGAAAATCATGTTGAGCGCGCAGGCGGCGATCCGTTCTTTCTCCATAGCGTTCCGTTTTTTGGGCGAAGGTGGGGGAAAGATCCGGCTCCTGCAAGCAAAAGTGACCCGACTGCAAAAAGTCAGGTCACTTTTTTACGAATCCGTTCCAAAAAAAGGGACGGAAAAATCCGGTCCTTTACAGAATCAGCAGCGCGTCGCCGTAGGGGCCGAACTTGTAATCCTGCTCCAGGGCCACCTGGTAGGCGTTCATCACCTTCTCGTAACCGCCGAAGGCCGCGACCGACATCAGCATGGTCGAGAGCGGAAGGTGGAAGTTCGAGACGATGGCGTTCGGCACGGCGAAACGGTAGGGCGGGAAGATGAACTTGTTGGTCCAGCCGTCGTAGGGATTGACCTCGTCGTTGGTGGTGACGTAGGTCTCCAGGCCGCGCATGACCGTGATACCCACCGCCAGCACCTTGTGGCCGGCGCGTTTGGTGTTGTTGATCACCTGAGCCGATTCCGGGGTGATGATGAGGCGCTCGGAGTGCATCTTGTGCTTGGAGAGGTCTTCGACGTCCACGCCGCTGAAATGGCCGATGCCCATGTGGACCGTGATGAACTCCTTGTTGATGTCCTTGAGGATCATGCGGTTGAAGAGTTCGCGGCTGAAATGCAGGCCGGCGGCCGGGGCGGCCACGGCGCCTTCTTCGGTGGCGAAGATGGTCTGGTAGCGTTCGCGGTCCTCGTCTTCGACTTCGCGCAGTTCGGTCAGGAATTCCGGGAGCGGGGTCTTGCCCAGGGCGAAGAGGCTCTCCTTGAAGTCCTCGTAACTGCCGTCATAGAGGAAACGGAGGGTACGGCCGCGGGAGGTGGTGTTGTCGATGACTTCGGCCACCATGGATTCGTCCTCGCCGAAATAGAGTTTGTTGCCGATGCGGATCTTGCGGGCCGGGTCCACGATGACGTCCCAGAGCCGCTGCTCGCGGTTGAGTTCCCGCAGGAGGAACACGCCGATGTCGGCCCCGGTCTTTTCCTTGTTGCCGCGGAGCATGGCGGGGAAGACGCGGGTATTGTTGAGGACGAAGGTGTCGCCCTTGCCGAAATAGTCGATGATGTTCTTGAAGATGGTATGTTCGATCTCGCCGCTGTCCTTGTGGAGGACCATGAGTTTGCATTCATCCCGCCATCTCGGGGGATACAGGGCGATTTTGTCCGGCGTGAGCGGGAACTGGAACTGGGAAAGTTTCATGATCTGTACACGTTCATTGATGTATTATATATACGGAAAAAATCCGTTTTTGTTTCATCCGGCCTAGACTTTCGCCTCACGGAACACCTCGACGATGGAGGGGAAGGTGTTTTTCAGGAAGGGCGGCAGGCTCGACTTGGCCACCCAGGCCGCCTGGGTGATGTCCTCCTCGCGCTGGGGCGTGAGATTGACCGGATCGGTGTAGAGCATATCGTACCACCAGGTGTGTTTGAGGTGCCAGATGTCGTCGCGGCGGTAGCAGTGGTCGGTCACGCAGATCAGCGCGCGCAGGCGGAGCTGGTCCACGCCGGTTTCTTCCTGCACTTCGCGCAGGGCCGTGACGCGGATGTCCTCACCCGCCTCCTGATGGCCCTTGGGCAGGTCCCAGAGCCCGTCGCGGCGGATCAGCAGATAGTCGCCCCGCCGGTTGGACACCAGCCCGCCGGCCGCATTGACCTCCTTGAACTCGGCACAGATGCGCCGGTAGGTCGTGTCCACGTCGGAAGTCGGGATATAGATGCGGCTCAGGGTGGCGGAAGCCTCGAACATGCCCACGAGGGTGTGGATGTCGAGTTTGTCCCCGAGGTGGAACTCCACCGAGTTGGGGTCGGAGAGCGTGGCTTCGCCGGGGGCGCAGATGACGATGCTGCGGCGTTCGAAATAGATCCTGTGCATAGATTCGGAAAAATGTGCTAACTTTGGCGCTGCGAAGTTACACAAAAAATATGACAGAATACAATAGTAAACAGGCCTATGTCAGCCGGCCGCCCTACCAGCTTTACATGTCCTTCGTGGATATGCGCAACTTCCTCCAGTTCCTGCCCGAGGACAAGAAGCAGGGCATAGAGGCCGACTACGACCATCTCTCCGCCACCGTCCAGGGCTTCCGCATCGGCGTCCTGGTCCACGAGCGGGTGCCGTACAGCCGGATTTCCGTCGTGGACGACGGTTCGGCGCCCTTCGCCTTCAAGGTGGACCTCCATTTCGACGCCGGCACCCATCCCGGGGAGACCCTCTTCTGGATCGGCGTCGAGGCCGACCTCAACTTCATGATGAAGATGATGCTGGGTAGCCGGATCCAGGAAGGCATCGACAAAGTGGTGGACGGCCTGGCCGCCGTTTCCGAAGGCCGCATGCCCGAAGGCGTGGACCCGTCCATGTTCCCGGAGGGCTTCGATCCCCGCGGCCTATGACGGACGCTTTCCGGACGATGCTCGCCGAGGCGGTGGGCCCGGAGCGGGCGCAGACCGTCCTCTCTGCGCTTGCGGGGCCTTCCTCCGTCTCCTTGCGGCTGCATCCCGGCAAGCCTTTCCAGCCCGTTCCGGAAGGGGAGCCCGTCCCCTGGTCGCCGCAGGGACGACTGCTCCCGGAGCGGCCCTCCTTTACCCTGGATCCCTTTTTCCATGCGGGCGCCTACTACGTCCAGGATTCTTCCGCGATGTTCGTCGGGGAGGTGTTCCGCCGTTTCCTGCCCCGGCCCGGCCGGCCCCTGCGGGTGCTCGACCTCTGTGCGGCGCCCGGCGGAAAGACCACCGACCTGGCCGCTTCGTTGCGGGCCGTCTGCGGGGATGCCTTCCTGCTGGTCGCCAACGAGGTGATGCGCGCCCGCGCCGGCATCCTTTCGGATAATGTGGCGCTGTGGGGCGATGAGAATGTCGTGGTCACCAGCGTCGATCCGGGGGCCTTCGCGGCCCTGGAGGGATTTTTCGATGTCATCGTGGCCGACGTGCCCTGCTCGGGCGAGGGCATGTTCCGCAAGGACGCCCAGGCCGAAAGGGAATGGTCGCCGCGGACCGTGGACCTCTGCGAGGCCCGGCAGCGGCGCATCCTGGCCGACGTGTGGCCCGCCCTGGCCCCGGACGGGGTCCTGATCTATTCCACCTGTACGTTCAATATCCGGGAGAACGGCGGCAATGTCCGCTGGGCCGCGGACAGCCTGGGGGCGGAAGTGCTCCCGCCGGTGGAGGATTATCCCGGCCCCCTTTCCGACGGCCTGGGCGTGCGGCTCCTTCCGGGCCTGGTCCCCGGTGAGGGGCAGTATTGCGCGGCCCTGCGCAAATGCGGCGGCAGGCCCTGGCGCCTGCGGACGGAAAAGCCCCGTCCCGGGGGGAACTTCCAGCGTCTGTTCAGCCGTCCGATGACCTTCTCCCGGCGCGGGGACACCTGGGTGGCGGAACCCTCCGGACTGGCCGCGGAACTCGCGGCGGTCCGTTTTTTGCGTCCCCTGCGCACCGGAGTCGCCGTCGGCGTGGAAAAGGGACGGGACCTGGTGCCGGATGCGGACCTCGCGCTCGGCCTTGCCCTGGCCCCGGATGCTTTCCCGCGCGTGGAAGTGGACCGCCGGACAGCCCTGGCTTTCCTCCACAAGGACGCGCTGACCCTGCCCCAGGCACCCCTGGGCCTGGTTCTGCTCTGCCATGGCGGGCTTCCGCTGGGCTTTGTCAAGAACCTGGGCAATCGTTGCAACAACCTCCTGCCCGCGGGCCGGAGAATACGGATGGATTTATGAGAAAATGCTTCCTCTGCCTGCTTTCGGCCCTGCTGGCCGTGGCGGCATCCGCCCAGACGACGGCGGAGCAATACAAGGCGCGCTACGACCTGCTGGTCTCCCGCCTGGGCGTGACCGGCCTGGGCGTCGAAACCGCGCTCGACAAGTGGGAGACCGCCTATCCCGACGACATCGACATGCTCTGCGGCCGTTTTCTCTACAAACTCGGCAAGAGCGCCCGCAACGAGGTGGTCCGCAAGGACCGTTCCCGTTTCTTGGGCAAGGAGCCCATGCTCACCCTCAAGGACAGCCTGGACCGTCCCGTCTATTATTATGAGGAAGCCTTCTATGACGACGAACTGTTCGGACAGGCCCTGAAATACATCGACCGGGCCGTCGCGCTCGCACCCGGGCGGCTGGACATCCGCCTGAGCCGTATCACGGCCCTGATGGCCTATGAGAAGGAAAGTCCCGACATGACCGCCGGACAACTCCGCGGCCTCATCGACTACCATTTCACCACCCGTCCCGCCTGGGTGTATCCGGGGGTGGAGGATATCAATCCTGAGGTGTTCGACGCCTTCATCCAGGAATACTGCGCCGCTTTTTTCCGCTACGGGGTGCCCGAGACCTATGCCGTCTTCAAGGACCTGTCGGAGCGGATGCTCTCCTACGAGAAGGACAACCCGATCTTCCTGGACAACCTCGGTTCCTATTACCTGGTCGCGCTCCGCGACAACCGCACCGCCCTCAAGTACTACAACAAGGTGCTCAAGAAGCATCCGGACGACCTGACGGCCATCCGCAACGGCATCATCCTCGCGCGCAACGCCAAGGATGCGAAACTGGAAAAGAAGTTTCTGGCGATGATGGTCAAGTATGGCCCCGACGAGACGCAGCGGGAGTCGGCCCGCAGCCGCCTGGAGTCCCTCAAATAATTATTCCACCCGGACGGTGCGGGCCGGATCGACCCGGGCGATGAAGAGGCTGGGGATCAGCAGCAGCACCATGATGGCCGCATAGGCCAGCGCATCCGCGCCGAGAATCGTCAGCGGATTGACTTCCACCGGTACGAAAGACAGGAAATAGTTCTCCGGATTGAGCCGGATCAGGTGGGTCGTCCCCTGGATCAGGCAGAAAAGGAGGGCCAGGGCGTTGCCGATGGCCATGCCCAGCAGCACCAGGCGGGACGAGACCCGCAGGAAAACTTCGGAGATGGCCCTGTCCGTCATGCCCAGGGCCTTGAGCGTGCCGATGGTGGAGATGTTGCGGAAAAGCAGGATCAGCAGCCCGGAAATCATGTTGAAACCGGCCACGACGACCATCAGCAGCAGGATGATGGCCACGTTGAAATCGATCAGGTCCAGCCAGGAGAAGATCTGCGGGAAACGCTGCTGCGCGGAAATGGCCATGGGGGCGGAGGCGTCCCCGTCCATGCGGAAGAGGATGCGGTCGCCCACGGTCTCGGCGATTTCGTCCATCCGGTCGCGGGCCTGGGGCGAGAGGACCAGTTCCACGGCGGAGACTTCGCCGGCCTCCCATTGGCAGAGGCGCTGGAGGTCTTCCAGGCCGGCGAGCACCACCAGATTGTCGCTTCCGCTGAGCACGCCCTCGTAGATGCCGTCCACGAGGAAGCGCCGTGCCCGTACTTTTTCACCGACGAAATAGGCGGTCATGCGGTCGCCGGGAGCCAGGCCGGTCTGACGGGCCAGGCTGGCGGGAATCCGCACCCGGAGGCTGTCCAGGCCGCTGTCGGCCGCCCCTTTGAAGAGGACCCCGGAGATTTCTTTTTCGCCCTTGACGATGCCGCCCCGGTACACGGCCGGGCGCACCGACGCTACGCCGGGGAGGCTGTCCAGTCCGGACAGGCAGGGCGCCGACAGGTCGAGCGGATGGTCGGCTGCGGCGGCATTGACCTCGGGCCAGGTGATCTGGACGTCGCCGGCCACGGCGGAGATCCCGCTGCGGATTTCCCGGCGGAAGCCGCCGGAGATGGTTACGGCCAGGATAATCACGAGGAAGGAGACGGCGATGGAGACCATCGCCATCTTCCCCTCGAAACGGAGTTTGCGCGCTATGAAGCGGGCTGCGTTCACCAGATGTGGACCTGCTCCTGGGCCGGGCGGTACATCGGGTCACCCTCGACGATGCCGAAGGCCTCGAAGAACTGCGGGAAATTGCGCAGGGACACGTTGACGCGGTTGATGGCGAGCGAGTGCGGGTCCATCCGGGTCAGGCGGGCCTTCTCCTCGTCGGTGATATTCTGGGCCCACACGGTGGCATAGCCCAGGAAGAAGCGCTGCTCGGGCGTGAAGCCGTCGATCGGCTCGCGGGACTTGCCCTCCATGGCTTTCTGCATGGCGTCGTAGGCGATGCTGATGCCGCCGTGGTCGCCGATGTTCTCACCCAGGGTGTAGTGGCCGTTGGCCTTCAGGCCGGGCAGCACCTCGACGGCGTCGAACTGGGCGGCGAGTACTTCCGCCTTGGCCCGGAAGGCCGCGTCGTCCTCGTCGGTCCACCAGGAAATCATGTTGCCGTCCTTGTCGAAGAGGCGGCCCTGGTCGTCGAAGCCGTGGGACATCTCATGGCCGATGACCACGCCGATGGCGCCGTAGTTGACCGGTTCGTCCGCATCGGGGTTGAAGAAGGGCGGCTGCAGGATGGCGGCCGGGAAGCAGATCTCGTTGGTCGTAGGGTTGTAGTAGGCGTTGACCGTCTGCGGGGTCATGCCCCATTCGCTCTTGTCGGTGGGTTTGCCGAGTTTGGCCTGGTTGTCGGCCACATGCCAGATGCTGGCGGCCTTGAGGTTGTCGTAGTAACTGCGGGCCGGGTCGATCTCCAGGCTGGAGTAATCCTTCCATTTGTCGGGATAGCCGATCTTGATGATGAAATTGCTGAGTTTCTCGTGGGCGCGGACCTTGGTGGAATCACCCATCCAGTCGAGGTGGTCGATATGGTCGCTCAGGGATGCCTGGAGGTTCTTGACCAGGGCGAGCATCTGCTTCTTGGAACTTTCGGGGAAGTAGCGCTTGACATACATCTCGCCGACCGCCTCGCCGAGGACGCTGTTCGGCACCCGCATGGCCCGCTTCCAGCGCGGCTTGGGCTCCTTCACGCCGGCCATCTGGCGGGAGAAGAAGTCGAAGGAGGCCAGGTAGAAATCGTCGCTCAGGGCGCCGCAGGCGCCGCTGATGACCTGGGCGGCCACGTAGTCCTTCAGCACGTCGAGGTCGGCCTGGGCGTAGAAGTTCGAGAGGGCCTCGAAGGAAGAGAGCTCCGCGACGATGAGTTTCTCCTGGGCGGGAATGCCGCGGACCTCGAAGTAGGTCGCAAAGGGAATGCCGGGGTAGGCGGCTTCCAGTTCGGCCGTGGACATGGGGTTGTACTGGGCGGGGATGTCCCGCTTCTGCTCGCGGGTCCAGGCGTTGCGGGCGATGTCGTCCTCGACCAGGAGGGCGTTGTCGGCCGCCTGCTGCGGCGCCATGTTCCCCACCAGGGTGAAGATCTTCTCCAGGAAGGCGCGGTAGCCCTGTTTGAGGGCGTCGTTGGCCGGGTCGAGGTAGTAGTCGCGATCGCCCATGCCGAGTCCGGCCTGGCCCAGGTAGAGGATCTGGCTGTCGCTGTCGGTCATGTCGGCTTCGACGAAGGCGTAGAAGAAGGGCGACTCGCCGGCGGCATGGACGCGGGCGATCACGCGCATCAGGTCTTCCTTGTCCGTCGCCAGATAGATTTCGGACAGATCGTCCAGAATCGGTTTGGCGCCCTCCCCGTTCAGGCGGAGGGAGTCGAGACCCATCTTATAGAGGTCGGCGATCTTCTGCTCCACGGTGCCCTTGCGGGTCTTGAGTTCGGTCATGGAGGCGAAGAGGTCGTTGAGGTTCTTTTCATTGCGTTCGTTCAGGACGTCGAAGGAGCCGAAGCGGGCGTATTCCGCCCGGAGGGGGTTGGCTTTCTGCCATCCGCCGACGGCATAGTGGTAGAAATCGACGCCGGGGGCGACGGTGGTGTCCAGGTTGGCCAGGTCCAGTGCCGGCACTTTCTCCTGCTTGGGACTGGTGCAACCTGCCAGGGTGAGCATGGCTGCCATGAGAATCGTTAATTTTTTCATATAGAAGGATTTGATTTGTTACTTACAGGGCGCCGTAGGCGCAAATTTTTGCGAAGTTAGGAAATTTATACGATATTTGTATTTCCTAACAGACAAAAACGATGGACGGTAAGAAAATCAAAAACCTCCTGCTCCGATATCTCGTCGCCACCCTCGGGCTCGTGTTCGTCGCCCTGGGTGTGGCTCTTTCGCTGAAATCCGATCTCGGCACCGCGCCGATCTCCTGCCCGCCCGCCGTGCTGAACCTGCGCTGGGCTACGGTGTCGGTCGGCACGTTCACCTGGCTGATGCACCTGGTCTTCATCGCCTTCCAGGTGGTCCTGCTGCGGAAAAATTTCAAGTGGCGCTACCTGATGCAGATCCCGGCGGCCTTCGTCTTCGGCTACATGTGCGATTTCTGCATCTGGGCCATCCAGGATGTCCAGGTGACCTCCTACGCCATGCGCATGGTCTTCTGCGTGCTGACGGTCCTGACGACGGCCATCGGCCTGCGCATCGAGATCATCGGCAATGCGTGGATGCTCGCCGGAGACATGACCATCGCCGTCCTCTCCCAGGTAACCCGCTCCCGCATGAGCATGGTCAAGGTGCTTTTCGATGTGGTCATGGTGGTTCTCGCCGTGGCATTCGCCTGGATCTGTTTCGGCAGTCCGTGGGGGAATGGCGAGTCGGTGGTCATCCGCGAAGGGACTCTCCTCCTTGCCCTGCTGACCGGCCTCTGCATGAAATGGACCGATCCGCTGATAGAGAAAATGTTCGCTGGCTTCACCGCGCGCGTTTCCGAAGGAGCTCCGGCCCCTTCCCATGAATAGGCTGATTTCCTTCCTGAAGGATTGGATGCTGCCCCTGGCGATCGTCCTGGGCATTTCCCTGTATCTGGTCTATCACTTTACGCCCGCCCTCTATCCCGTCGGCCCCGCGATGCACGTGCTGGCCTCGGAGGGGCAGCGTTTCCTGATCGCCGTCCTGCTTTTCTGCCAGTATGTCAAGACGGCGCCCCGCGACCTGCGTTTCCACCGCTGGCATTTCCGGGCGCTCTCCTTCCAGATCCTTTCCTTCGTTTCCTGCGCCGCGGCGGCCATCGTCGTCCCGCAGGAGTGGGCGCGGGTGCTGCTGGAGTGCGGCATGATCTGCCTGATCTGTCCGACGGCGGCCGCCTCCGGCGTCATCACGGACCGGCTCGGCGGCGATCTGGCCGGCAACGTGACCTACCTGCTGCTGAGCAACCTGGTGGCGACCTTCCTGATTCCGGCGGTCGTCCCGCTGGTCCATCCTTCCCCGGACTATAGTTTCTGGCAGAGCGTGGGTACGATCGCCGGCCGCATCTTCCCCATGCTCGTGCTGCCCTGCCTGCTGGCCTGGCTGATCCGCTTCACCCTCCCGCGGCTCCAGGAGAAAATCCTGCCGCTGGCCGGCTATTCCTTTTATGTATGGGGGGTCAGCCTGACCCTTGCGATGGTCCTTTCGACCCGGGCGCTGGTGCTCAGCGATGTCCCCGGGATTGTGGTGGCCGGCATCGTGCTGGTCTCGGTGGCCGCCTGCCTCCTGCAGTTCCTGACGGGTCGCCTGTTCGGGCGGGACGAGCGCACAAGACTCACGGCCAGCCAGACCCTCGGGCAGAAGAACACGGGTTTTCTCATCTGGCTGGGCTACAGTTTCCTGACGCCGGTGACCTCCATCGCCGGCGGGCTCTATGCCATCTGGCAGAACATCATCAATTCCTGGGAATTGTATCGGAAACGGCACGGGGCGCAGCGTCCGGACTGAGGAGGCGGAAGGCCCGGTAGAGCGAATCGACGCTATCGACGTAGCGGAGCGTCTCATATCCCTTGAAAATCCCAAGACGGACCGTATCTACCTGAAGGATACTCTCTTCCCGCATGTCCGGGAGGAGGGCCTGGATGTCTTCCCAGGTGTCGGCGGGCTTTCCCGCCGCGGCGGCGTAGCGGATGCAGTCCAGGATGCGTCCTTCTCCGGCATTATAGGCGGCCAGGGTGAATTTCGGGAGTTCCTCCCGGCTGACGTAGGGGGCGAAAAAGCGTTCCAGACGTTCCAGGTAACGGACGCCGGCGGCCAGGTTGGCCTCCGGGTCGAGCGGGTCTTCCACCCCGTGGCGCAGGGCCGTGGAAGGCATCATCTGCATGAGACCTGCCGCCCCGCGGTAGGAACGTGCCTCGATGTGGAATTTGCTCTCCTGCCAGACCAGGGCGGTCAGCAGGCGCCAGTCCCAGCCCAGGATGCCGGCATAGCGCCGGAAAAGATCGTCATAGGGGCTGATCCGGCTGCTGCGGCCGCTGGCGGCCAGGCGCTTGACGGGGTCGTAGTTGGGGGAGAAGCGCTCGCGCAACTGCTGGTGCTCCGGGCTGTTCAGATAGTGCGAGAGCCAGATGTTGATCTCTTTCCGGAGATCGGCGTTGCCGACCACCCAGACAGAACTGTCGGCCAGGGCCTGGGAAGCAAAGTGGCTCCGGGAGGCCAGTGCGGAATCCCGCAGGGAAAGCGCCACCAGGTCGGTGCAGTCCTCCAGCAGGGAATCCAGCGGGGATTCCTCCGGTCCGGCCAGACGGATGTCCACCGGGCAGCCGTGCTCCGCGGCAAAGGCCTTCAGGAGTTCGTAGTGATAGCCCGCGGCGTAGTAGAAAGGGGCATGGGCGGGGGGAAGGGCCAGGGTGCAGAAGAGGCAGGCTCCGCGGATGGAATCGCCGTCGGGAACTCTCCGGGTCCGCATCGGAGCGACCAGGAGCAGCAGCACGACAAGCAGCAGGCAACGCAGGAAATGGCGCATGGACTACATTCCTCCCAGGGCGCCGGACAGGCCGCCCTTCAGGCCGCTCAGCATCGAACCGCCGCCACCGCCGCCCCGGCTGCCGGAACTGCCGGCCCGGCTGCTCATGGTGTTCTGCTTGCCCGGCTGGAGATAGAAGGGCCACCAGATGCCGAGTTTGATGGCCCGCTGCGACCAGATCTGGCCCGCGGCGCTGAAATAGTCGGTCGATTCCATGGGCCAGCCCATGTTGACATTGACCACTTTGACGAAGATGCAGGCCCGCTTCCACTGGATGTTGATGAAAGCGTCGATGTAGGGGCAGTCGCCGTATTTGTGGTCGGTCTGGTTGTGGAAGGCGCCGACGGCCGGATTGTAGGCCGGGGCGTTCCACCAGGTCGTGTAGAGCACATTGGCGCCGACCTGCATCTGCATGACGCTTCGGACGATGTCGAACTGGAAGTACCAGCGCAGGTTGAGCGCGGCGGTCGGCAGCGGCAGCACGTCCGGTTTGGACGAGAACTGGACCAGGGCCTTGTTGTCGAAATGGAACTTCCACAGGCGGAAATTCTTGCAGGCCTCGATGCGCAGGACGCTCATGGGGTCGGGATTCTGGTGGGGCATGGCGTCCGTCCCGAAATAGATGTTGTTCGCCAGGAGGGCGTAGCCGGCGTTCAGTTGCAGCGACCAGTGGGGGATCTCGATCCCGGCCTCGATCTTGGTGGTCGAGATCTTCGAGAAACTGTTTTCCCAACGGAAATGGTTAGAGAAATAATGCTGCATGTAGAACTCCGGTTCGTCGAGCGTCGTCTCGAAATGGGCGCTGATGCGGAACGGGCTCTTGCGGTAGCGGCGGAAGGGGAAGAACTGGAACGCGGCGTCGGCGCTGATGCCGAAATCGCCCGCCTCGTTGCCCAGGAAGTCGAAATAGCCCCGGGCCTTCCAGTCGAAGAACTGCTTGTACTGGCCTCCCACGCCCGCATAGAGGTAGAGGGTGTTCCAGATGGTGTTTTTCGCCCCGGTCAGGTAGCCGTCCGGCTGGAAGAGGTAATAGTTCAGCAAGCGGTCGCCGATGCCCACGTTGAGGCTGGAGACGATGGCGTCGCTGCTCCAGGGCTGGAGTTTGATAAAGACCTTGTTGTCCAGTTTCAGGACCCGCAGGGAGTCCATCGACTGGGTCGGATTGAGCAGGAAGCGCCCTCCGTAATAGTCCGACAGGTCGTTGTCGGTCTTGTCCGTATAGGTCTTCGAGAAGATGGAGAGTTCGCTGCTGTGGCCGACGAAGGCCGTCGTCACGTCCGTATCCAGGGTGTCGGCGGCGGCCCTGGCCTTGGCCCGCGCGTCCGCCCGTCCCTTGAGCAGGGTATCCATGGCGGCGATGGCCAGGCTGTCGCCCGTGGCCATCACGCTGTCGCGCCGCTTCCGGTCGAGCCTTTCCTCCTTCCGGTATTTCATGTCCTTGATGAAGGTGAAGGGGATGCGGAAGGTCTGGTCGAGGAAGAAGGTGTGCTTCTTGTACTGGTTCGTGGCGTTTGCCAGGTTGACGCCGATGCTGAAGGCGTCCACCGTGGTATCCCGGATCCAGAAGGGGTCCTGGATGCCGCCGTTCTCGTTTTTGGTCACGCGGTTGTAGATAAAGCCGCCGTGGGCCAGGTATTTCTTGCCGAGGTAGTTGGCGTAGATGTAGGCGCTGCGGTTCTCCGTCTTCTCGCGCAGGATCATGCCGTTGCCGCCCGTACGCTCATAGCCCATCGTCAGGTTCAGGGAAGGGAAGATGTTCTGGGTCGTCATCACCTTGATGTCCGACTCTTCGTTGGCGTCGTTGGCGAAGAGGGTACCCCAGTAGGCGAGTTCGGTGTACGGGGTCTTGGTGTTGTACATCGGGAGGGTGGACGGGGTGTAACTGTAGGCCTCGTAAGGTGTGTAGAAGGAGACCCCGTTCAGGGATTTGCGCTTGAAGAAATCCATGGGCTCCACCGCCGAGCCGGCCACGCCCAGATAATTGACGTTGACGTCCTCCCGCATGAAGGGATAATCGTTGAACCAGTAATTGTAGGAGGTGTCGGGCACGTAGGGGGAGGGGTCGCTGAAGAGCGGGTCCCGTTTCCAGGCGAAGAGGCGCTTGTACCAGAATTCCTCCGGGACGGCGTAGGTCTCCAGGATGCGCGGCGTGTTCTCCGCGATGCTGTCCTTGATGGCCTGGAGGCTGTCTTTGACGGCGAAGGTGCTGTCCATTTCGCGGATCTTGCGCTTCATCTTCTGGTCGTAGTCGTATTTCTTGCGGGCGGCCTTGTCGAGACTGTTGTACCAGGCCTCGAAGCGCTCTTTCGCCCGGACGGCGGAGTCGGCGAAATAGATGGAATCGAGCCGGGGCCAGTCGAGCGAGTCGCCGGCGGCGATCAGGGAATCGCGCACCTGCTTGTGGGTCAGCGAGTCCAGCAGGGCCACGTAGTAGCGGTAGCGGAAGGGGTCCAGCTCCCGGAGGGAATCCGGGGCGTGGAGGGTGTCACGGGCCGTCAGGACGGGCACCGTGTCGTCCACGGCCAGGGAGTCTTCCCCGCCGAGGGAGTCGGCGGCGGCCTTCTCGCCGGCCTTGCGGAACTTGGTGAAGACGCGGGAATTGTCATAGACGACCGTGTCGGTCAGGGCCTCCGGGGCGGCGCTGAAAGCCCCGAATCCGCCGATGCGCGCCACGTCCATGCCAAAAGTCTGCAAGGCGGCCACGAGGACCACCGTCAGGGGAAACCAGATCTTCTTGAGCGTCTTTTTGAACATGTGCGCTTCTTTGCGAATTTACAAAGATACTGCTTTTTTCCGTCTTCGCAAAATGGGTGCCGTCCCCCTTACATCAGCCAGCGGGACATGTCTTCCCCGGCGGCGAGGCCCTCGCGGATGCGGCTCGAGGAGATGTCCTTGCGGGGCATGTCCAGGAGTTCGATGCGGTAGGCGGGGTTTTCCCGCAGCAGACGGGCCCGCAGGCGGCCGCGGTGCCAGCCCTTGCGCGGAAAGACGGCGATGCCGTATTCGGTCAGGATGCGGGCGTAGTCGCGCCAGCGGGGGAAACTCTCGAGGTTGTCGGCTCCGACCACCAGGGTCAGCCGGGCGCCTTTTTCGCGGGCGGCGAGGGCGTCCAGGGTGCGGATGGTGTAGTGGGGCGGGTCCATGCCCAGTTCGATGTCGTCCACGCGGACGTTCCCGAGTTCGGGATAGCGGGCCACCGCCCGGCGGGCCGCTTCGAGGCGGCTGGCTCCGGAGGCGGCCTGGGCGGCGTCCTTGAAGGGATTTTGCGGCGAAACGACCAGCAGCACCCGGTCATAGCGTACGGCCAGGCGGCGCAGAATGGTCAGGTGACCCTTGTGGAGGGGGTTGAAAGACCCTGCGTAAACGGCGACGGATTCCATGCTCATTGTGCCAGGAAACCGTCCACGAGGGCCTCCGCTTCGGCCAGGGCGGTGGCCAGGTCGTCGTTGACCAGGATGCGGTCGAACTGCGGGGCGTAGGTCATCTCCTCGGCGGCCTTGCCCACGCGGCTTTCGATTTCCTCGGGCGTGTCGGTGCCGCGGCGGACCAGTCGCTCGCGCAGGACTTCCACCGACGGGGCCTGGATGAAGACCGACAGGGCGCTGTCGCCGAAATAGCGCTTGAGGCTCACTCCGCCCTTGACATCGACGTCGAAGACGATGACATGGCCCCGGGCCCAGATGCGGTTCACCTCCGAGCAGAGGGTGCCGTAGAAGCGGCCCGGATACACCTCCTCGTACTCGACGAATTTCCCGTCGGCGATCAAGGCGCGGAAGGTCTCCTCGTTGTAGAAGAGGTACTCGACCCCGTCCTGCTCCTGGCCGCGGGGCGGGCGGGAGGTGGCGGAAACGGAAAACTCCATCTCGGGGTGAAGCCCGAGGATATGGTTTACGACGGTGCTCTTGCCGGATCCGGACGGCGCCGAGAAAATGATGACCTTGCCTGCCATGGAAAAAATTTCTTTGTTTCCGCAAAAATAACTAATTTTGCGTCGCCAATCGCAAAAAACCTTAATTTATTCAACCATATGGTATCTTACAAAGAACTCGGCCTTGTGAACACCAGAGAGATGTTCGCGAAGGCCGTTGCTGGCGGTTACGCCATCCCTGCATTCAATTTCAACAACATGGAGCAGCTCCAGGCCATCATCCAGGCTGCCGCCGAGACCAAGTCCCCGGTGATCCTCCAGGTTTCCAAGGGCGCCCGTAACTACGCCAACCAGACCCTTCTCCGCTACATGGCCGAAGGCGCCGTCCAGTATGCCAAGGAACTCGGCTGGGAGAAACCCCAGATCGTCCTCCACCTGGACCATGGCGACAGTTTCGAACTCTGCAAGAGCTGTGTCGACCTCGGTTTCTCTTCCGTGATGATCGACGCTTCCTCCAAGCCCTATGAGGAGAACATCGCCCTGACCAAGCAGGTCGTGGAGTATGCCCACAAATACGACGTGACCGTGGAAGCCGAACTCGGCGTCCTGGCCGGTGTCGAGGATGAGGTGGCCTCCGAGGCCTCCCACTACACCAAGCCGGAAGAGGTCATCGACTTCGCCACCCGTACCGGTTGCGACTCCCTGGCCATCTCCATCGGTACTTCCCACGGTGCTTACAAGTTCAAGCCCGAGCAGTGCAAGCGCGACCCGAAGACGGGCCGTCTGGTCCCCCCGCCGCTGGCTTTCAACGTGCTCCACGAGGTGGAGAAGAAACTCCCCGGCTTCCCGATCGTGCTCCACGGCTCCTCCAGCGTGCCGCAGGAATACGTCGATATGATCAACGAGCATGGCGGCAAACTCCCCGACGCCGTCGGTATCCCCGAGGAGCAGCTCCGCGAGGCCTCCAAGAGCGCCGTCTGCAAGATCAACATCGACTCCGACAGCCGTCTGGCCATGACCGCCGCCATCCGCAGGGTCTTCGACGAGAAGCCCGGCGAGTTCGACCCGCGCAAATACCTCGGCCCGGCCCGCGACGAGATGAAGAAACTCTACATGCACAAGATCATCAACGTGCTCGGTTCCGACGGAAAGGCCGAATAAGCCTCTCCCCGCAAATGAGCAGGGCGCCCCGGAAGGAGCGCCCTGCTTTGCTTCTGTCCTGTTCCGCTTACAGATAGTCGTCGAAATAGCGGGTAACCTTGTCCATCAGGTGGACCCGGTTTTCGCCGAAGACGTTGTGTTCGGCGACGGGGTAGGGGAAGTAGTCCACCGGGACGCCCGCGTCGATACAGGTCTGGATGAAGTTGAGGCTGTGCTGCCAGACGACGGTGTTGTCGATGGCGCCCTGGCAGATGAGGAGGCGGCCCCTGAGGTCCCCGGCCTTGCCGATGAGGGAGGTCCGGGCGAAGCCATCCGGGTTGGTCTCTTCGGTCTCCATGTAGCGTTCGCCGTACATGATCTCGTACCATTTCCAGTCGATGACGGGCCCGCCGGCCACCCCCACCTTGAAGACATCCGGATAGGTGGTCATTAGGGAAATGGTCATGAAACCGCCGTAACTCCAGCCATGGACGCCGATGCGTCCGCCGTCGATCCAGGGCTCTTCCATCAGCCGGCGCACGCCCGCCATCTGGTCGGCCATCTCGACCTGGCCGCACTGCCGGTGGATGGCCTGCTCGTAGGCCAGGCCGCGGTTCTGCGTACCCCGGCCGTCCTGGACGTACACCACATAGCCGCGCTGGGCCATGTACAGTTCCCACAGGCGCACCCCGGCCAGCCAGGAATCCGTGACCATCTGCGAATGCGGCCCGCCATAGACATAGACGATGAGCGGATACTTCTTCGAAGGGTCGAAGCCGGCGGGCTTGAAGAGCCGGTAGTAGTTGTCGTACTGCCCGTCGGCGCTGCGCACCGTCCCCATTTCCACCGTGCCGGTGGCATAGTCCTTCAGGGGGTCGGCGGCCGAGCGGTGAAAGCGCTCCTCACCCTTTCCGGAAGTGGATCTGAGCGCGGTTTCCAGAGGGACATTGAGCGAAGACCAACTGTCGAGGAACCACTGTCCGTCCGTGCTCACCCTTACTTTGTGCCAGCCCCGCTCGGGGGTCAGGCGCTGCGCTTTCCCGATCCGGGCAGTCCCTTTGCGCGGGAAGCGCAGGTCGATGCGGAAGAGGTGGTTCTCGACGGGGGATACTTCGGCCGAGGTGTAGAAGACGCTGTTCCCGCAGACGGCGCTCAGGGCCACGTCGGCCTGGCAGGCGGTCAGGCGCCGCACCGTCCCGAGCGTGTCGCAGAGATAGAGTTGGCGGAAGCCGTCCCGGTTGGCCGTCCGGTAGAGGAATTCGTAACGCGGGCCGATGAACTGCAGCGGGTCCAGCGGTTCCACATAGCGCTCGTCGTCCTCGGTCAGGACGGTGCGTACGAAGCGGCCGTCGGCGGCCCGGTACATGTTCAACCGGCAATGTTTCTGGCTGCGGTCCAGCACCTGGATGAAGAGATTGCGGCCGTCCGGCCCCCAACTGACGCCCGTCAGGTAGCGGTCGGGTCCGAAGTCGGTGACATCCGCCCAGACGGTCCGGCCCGAGGCGCGGTCGTAGATCCCCAGCGAGACCTGCTCGGAGGTCATGCCGTTCATCGGATAGCGGATGGTCCGGAGGGTCCCGGTGCGCGTGGTGATGTCCAGCAGGGGGAATTCGGTCACCGCGCGTTCGTCCTTGCGGAAAAAGGCGATGCGGGCCGAGTCCGGCGACCAGAACACGCCGCCGTCGATGCCGAATTCGTTGCGGCTGACGGTCTCGCCCATGACGATGCCCGGGGCTTCGCTGCGGGCGACGAGGATGGCTTCGTCCTTCCGGCCGACAGGGCAGTAATACAGGTTCCCGTCGCGGCTGAAGGTCTCCAGCGCCCCTTTCCGGCGGAAGCGGATCCCGTCCTGTCCGGCCGCTTCCAACTCCTTCCGAACGTCCACGCGGGGACGGACGTCCCGGCCGAGAACCGCCTCGTGCAGGGTCAGCGTACGGCCGCCGGCGGGACCGGCGGGATGCTCCTGCGGCCAGGTCTCCTGGGCGGGGAGAAAGAGGGGTGTAAAAGATAGAAAAACGGTCAAAAGGATGAATCGAAGCATGGCATTGTCTGTTTTCGATGTAAAAGTAGGAATAATCGCTCAATTTTTTGAAAAAAATTCCTAATTTTGTTTTTGATTGGCTGATTGTGTTCCCCAAAACCTTTTGTCAGCCTGTCACTTAACAGATAGAATATGAAAGTGTATTCCACTTGGAAAAGGAGCCTGCTGCTCCTGGTGGTGATGTTATTTCCGCTGCTGTCCTTCGCCCAGGGCGGTACCGCCGGTCGGGAAAAGACCCTGCACGGTACCGTGGTGGATGAGTCCGGCGAGCCCGTCATCGGCTGCGCCGTTTACCAGAAGGACAATGTCGGCGGCGGCGTAGCCACGAACGCGGACGGCGTCTTCCTCATCAAAGTCCGCGATGACGTAAGCGAACTGGTCTTCGAGGCCCTGGGCTACGAGAAAGTTACCGTTTCCGTCGATAGAATCCGCCGCGTCCGCCTCCGTTCCGAGGCCCAGAAACTGGACGATGTGGTCGTGACCGGTATCTTTACCCGTAAGAAGGATTCCTTTACGGGTTCGGTCCAGACCATCACTTCCGAGGAGATCAAACGCGTCACCAACAGCAATGTCGTCCAGGCCCTCAAGAACCTGGATCCCTCCCTGCTCATTCTCGAGAATCTCGAAGCCGGGTCCAACCCCAACGCCATGGCTGCCATGCAGTTGCGCGGCGCTTCTTCCCTGATGACGGAATCCAACAGCAGCATGAAGAGCAATTTCGTGAGCCAGGGCAATACCCCGCTGTTCGTGCTCGATGGTTTCGAAACCTCGCTCGAGAAGATCACCGACATGGACATGAACCGCATCCAGAGCATTACCATCCTCAAGGATGCTTCCGCCAAGGCCATCTACGGTTCCAAGGGTGCCAACGGCGTCATCGTTATCGAGACCAAGGCGCTGACCAACGAGCGGACGCTGGTCACCTACAACGGCAACGTGACCTTCGAGGCCCCGGATCTGACGAGTTACAACCTCTGCAACGCCCTGGAGAAACTGGAAATCGAAAAGCGCGAGGGCTTCTACGACAGCGGCCGCGACTCGTATTCGCTCATGCTGGCCCAGCAGGTTTACAACCAGCGGCTCAAGCGGGCCCTGGAAGGGGAGAGCACCTACTGGCTGTCCAAGCCGCTGCGCCTCGGCGTCGGCCACAAACACAGCCTTGAGGTGGAAATGGGGACCAAGGACCTCAAAGCCCTGGTGAATTTCGGATATAATGACGTCCAGGGTGTGATGAAGGGATCTTACCGCGACGTCATCTCGGGCGACGTCAACCTGTCTTATCGCCGGGGGCCGTGGATTTTCCGCAACATTATGAGTTTCAGTTATATGAAGAACGAAGATTCCCCCTGGGGAACCTTCGACGAATATGCAAAACTCAATCCTTATTTTACGCCCTACGATGCGGACGGGAACCTGAAGAAGAATCTCTCGACCGGTCTGATTACCCCGGACGGCGTGCATTTCATCCAGATGGGGCAGAAGCAGGGCAACCCGATGTGGAATGCCACCATCAACACGACCTATGCCAAGAATTACGTCAATTTCACCGACAATTTCTACGTGGAATACCGCCTCAAGGAATTCCTCCGCCTGGTCGCCCGCATCGGTGTGGATACCAAACGCACGGAATCCAAGGATTTCCTTCCTGCCGAGCACACGTCCTTTTCCAATTATCTGACCAACTCTACGGACCGCCTCAGGGCCGGCATCTACAACCTGACCAACGGCAAGTCCGTCAATATCAGCGGAGACTTCAATGCCCAGTTCAACCATACCTTTGCAGGCAAGCACGATGTCTTCGGTACCCTTCAGTACAACATCTCGCAGTTTACCTTCGAGGAAGTGACCATGTACACCGAAGGTTACCCCAACAGCAATATGACCAGTCCCGGTTTCGCGCGGTCCTACAGCACGACGAACACCCCGTCGGCCGAGGACGGTCTCAACCGCAATATCGGATTCCTCCTGACCGGGGGCTATTCCTATGACAACCGCTTTATGGCCGACGCCACCGTCAAGGTCAGCGGCTCGTCGGTCTTCGGTACGGACAACCGCTGGGGTACCTTCTGGAGCGCCGGCGTGGCGTGGAATCTCCACAACGAAGCCTTTATGAAAGGTGCCTCATCCTGGCTCAAACAACTGAAAATCCGCTATTCCATCGGATCTTCCGGCAATCAGAACTACTCGACCAACGAAGCCCTTCCGGTGTATGTATATGATTCCGACCGCTATTGGGATTCCTATGCCGCAGCCTACCTGGACAATATGGCCAACCCCGGCCTGGGCTGGGAGGAGAAGTTGGACAACAACCTGGGGATTGACTTCAGGACCCAACGCTTCAGTGCCACGCTCGACCTGTATATCTCCGACACCCGCAACCTTGTGTTCAGCCGTGGCATTTCCCTGTCGAACGGTTACAAGACGGTCAATGACAACCTCGGCCTCGTCCGGAACCAGGGTGTCGAACTGGGCTTGAGTTATATGCTGTGGCAGAAGGGCGCCGACTACTTTACGGTTTTCAGCCGCCTGGCTTTCAATGACAACCGCATCCTCCGGATTTCCGAATCCATGCAGGCTTTCAATGAAACCCAACTCCGCAACGCCCAGGCCAACGGCACCGAGACACCCGTGGTCCGGTACTACGACGGCATGCCGCTCAATTCCCTCTGGGTCGTCCGTTCCCTGGGCGTGGATCCTTATGACGGGAAAGAGGTGTTCCTCGACCGCAATGGCCAGATGACAAAGACCTGGAGTCCTTATGACCTGTTCAATGCCGGATCGTCCGACCCGCTGCTCAACGGCAACTTCGGCTTCAACGGCGAGATCCACGGTTTCGGATTCAGCGTGGTCATGACGTTCCATACCGGCGGCTGGCTCTACAACGCTACCCTGCTGAAAAAGGTCGAAGGTGCCGATATCAACTACAACGTCGACCGCAGGGTTTTCGACGGCCGCTGGGCCAAGCGGGGAGATACGGTCCCTTATGCCAAGTCCTTTTACAACGACAGGATCAACACCCAGGCGACCAGCCGTTTTGTCCAGCGCAACGACGTGATGGACATCTCGTCCGTTTCCCTCTATTACGAATTCCCGTCCAAGTGGTTGCGCGCCATCCGGCTTGACCGCCTGCGCGCCACCCTGTACGCCAACGACCTGTACACTTTCTCGTCCATCGAGATCGAGCGGGGCACGGCCTATCCTTATGCCCGCTCCATCTCGCTGAGCCTGACAGCCACCTTCTAAAAAGATGATTATGAGTAGGATATTTTTCAAAAGGACACTGAGCCTCCTGCTGCCGGTCATGTTGGTGGCATCGTCCTGTGACAAATGGCTGGAGGCGACCAGTTCGTCGCAGATTTCGGATGAGAAGATGCTCTCATCCCGTTCCGGATTCCATGAGGCCCTGAACGGCGTGTATGTCCTCCTGTCGAGCAAGGAGACGTATTCGGCATACTGGACCTTTGCCGTCAATGAACTGGTGGCCTATCCTTTTTCCCTGTCGGGTGATGCGGGCTATGCGTCGTTCCAGCAGCATAAATTCTCCAGTTCAACCTGCGTGAGCGCCTTTGACGATATGTGGCGCGGCGGATACAAGGTCGTCGCCAATGCCAACAAACTGCTCGATGACCTCGATGCCCACAGGGATATCGTCACGAGCGACGCGGAATATGCGCTGATGCGGGGGGAACTGCTCGGAATCCGGGCGCTGGTGCATTTCGAACTGCTGCGCATGTTCGGCCTTCCGGACTGGTCGGGAGAAAACGCGACGAAACTGACCATCCCTTACGTCCGCACCTATAGCAAAGAAACCGAGCCCCAGCGTTCCTATGCCGAGACGGCTGCTTTGTTATGGGCGGATATCAACGAGGCCGAAAAATTACTCGCCGGGAGCGATCCGCTGTTGGGCTCTCCCGACCCGGATTTCGATGAGACCGTCAATACCGACGGTTACTGGTCTGCGCGGAGCATCCATCTCAACTACTATGCGGTCAAGGCTCTTTCCGCCCAGGTACTTCTGTGGCAGGGCGAAGCAGAACGTGCGGCAGCGGTCGCCCGTGAGGTCATTGACGGCGCTTTGGAAAGCGGGCTGGTCAAATGGACGAATGCGGAGACGCTGATCAACTCAGTCCGAGCCGGAGTCGCGCCTGACGAGGACATTGACTTCATTCTTTCCCGAGAGGGCATTTTCTGTGCTGACGCTTCCACAGGCTTTTCTTCCATCCAGACCTTTTACGCAGCCAATGTAAACAAGACCGTATCAATCGATCGCAGTTGGGTCCCCAATATCTTCCCTGCCGTACAATTGGCCAGTGACGAAGATTTGCGGGGCGTCACCCTGTGGATGCAGCTTGCGACACAGGGTTATTCGCTTGCCAAATTTATGATGATGGGATCGATGAAAATCTCTTACGATGCGAGCGGCGACAGGGTTGTCGTCGTGAACTTGGCCAAGATGCCCGTCATCAGGCTTTCGGAGATGTATTATATCCTTGCAGAAGAGGCCCTTGGCAGAAATGACAGGGGAGCCGCGCTGGAAGCGCTGAATGCCGTCCGCTCCCACCGGGGACCTACGCTGGGCTTTGACCCGGATGAAGGCGTCGTGGCACCCGTCGATCCGGATACCGGCCTTCCGGATGCGTCGTTCGACCCTGCTGCCGCCGCGATGGAGAACATCTGGACGGAACTCGAGCGGGAGTATTATCGGGAATTCATCGGTGAAGGGCGCCTGTTTTATTATCTTAAGCGGCGCGCGTCCCTTGGCCGTCCGCAGAGGGTCCCCAATCCCCTTTGCGACGGAACCGGTCTTGTCTATCCTTATCCTGTGTCCGAGCAGGTGCTCGGCCGTGTCCAGCAACTGTAGAAAAGATGAAAACTTGCAACATAATAACTGTTTTTGCAGCCATCCTGCTGCTGCCGGCCTGCAAGCCCGACAGAATACAGCCTTATCGTGCTGAGGACGCCGCGGTCAATTTCCTGGCCGTCACCAACAGTTTCTCGATGAAGGGAGTCACGACCGATAAGGTGACATATGAGATTCCGCTGCAAGTTGTCGGTCCCGCTACGGATTATAATCGCAAGATCGATCTGGCGGTCAAGGATTCCACGGCTGTCCAGGGCCGGGATTTCACCGTCCGTTCTGCCATGGTTCCCGCCGGGGAACTGGAAGGGAAAGTCGTCCTGGAAGTCAATCGCCTGAAGGATGGCCAGACGGACCTGGCGACCGCCATGACCATCGTTCCCAACGAGTTCTTCATCGCCGGATTCCCCCGTTACCAGCGGGCCGTCGTCTCCTGGACCGAACTCTATGCCCGCCCGGGCCTTTACGTATGGCGCTACTGGTACCTTTTCTTCTGCCACGGCTACAGTCAGGATTTCCACAAATTGCTTGTCGAGGTCCTCGGGGAGGAGGTGGAGAAGACGACCAACAGCCGGACGTATCAGCAGGCCGACCCTGAACTGATTCTCCGGATGCCCGACTGGTGGTATGCGGCCAATGCGGCCATCCGCGACTACGTGGTCAAGTACGACCGGGCCCACCCCGATGAGCCGCTGCGCCACAGTGCAGACTATGAGGCCTATACTTCTTATAATACGCCGGCCGGGGAAGGCACGCGCCCCGAGACGCCGCCGACCATCCTCGAAACCCTCAACAATATCTAAGATGAAACACTTACCTGCATACGTGACTGTCCTGCTGGCGACGCTGCTGCTGCCGGCCTGTTACCAGGATTTGAGTACGCCGGCGACGACGACCCTCTCGGATATTGTCATCAGCGGACTGGATGAGGAGGCTTACTATATTCTCTATGGGCATACGCTCTCCCTGAAGGCGAAAGTCTGGGAGGACGGCCGGGACGATGCGGACTTCGCATATCGCTGGGAGATGGATCTTCGTCCGGGCTCGGGCTCGGACCGGCTCCTGATTGGTGAAGAACTTGCGCTGGAATACAAAGTCGGCAACACGCCCTCCGACAGGCCCTACACCCTTTCCTTTACTGCCCGGGACAAGGTGACCGGTATCGAAGCCATCCGGATTATGCACGTTTTCGTCACTTCTTCCCTTGGAGAGGGACTGCTGGTCGCCCATACCCGTGACGGAGGCGCGACGACGGAATTCGATCTTGTCGCCAACAGTTTCCTTACCTATGGCTTTGAGGGCAATACCACCCGCTATACCCGCGATATTTACGCGCTTGCCAATGAGGAACCCTTCCAGGGCCGGGTGACGGCGCTCTGCGCCCGGAAATCCACCAACGGGGCTGTCTATAATGAGTCATGGATTACCGTCGGCACCCCCGAACACATCATCAATCTGAGCACCCTCGATTACAAGAAGGCGCTGCAGGACGGCGATCTTTTCAATATGCGCAACATTACCGAATTCGGGACGACGATGATCCGGAACGGTGCCGGTTACCAGACCATGGCCGTCATCGGCGGCGAGGTCTATACCGATGTTTCGCACACGTCCAACCTCTTCTCGAAGAATGCGTTCCCGGGCGAACCGGCCAATATCTTCGGTCCGGAAAATGTCGCCGTGGCCGGCGAATCCCAGAGTTGTTATGCCGCATTCGATCCCAATTCAGGCAAGTTCTTCACGATCATCGGCCCCTTCGCCGGCCAGATGGGATTTTCAGAGTCGCGGGTGACCGAGGATGAGTCCCTGGTCGGGGCCACGCCGCTTGCGGCCGGGCCGTCCTCCATGCTTGTGGGATTATTCCTGCGCGCGACAAGCGGCCGTTACTATGTGTACCGCTTCTCTTCCGGGGGGGCCTTTGCAGACCGTTTCTCCTTTACGAGCGAGGACCTTTCCCAGGCGAAGTGGTTCTCCTTCTGCGAAAATGCGAACATCCTCTATGCCGCTTCCGAGGAAAAGATCTGGTCTATTCTGCTCAAGGACGGCGGCGCGACAATCCGTCAGGTGACCTGGTCACCTGATTCTCCCGACGAACACATCACCGGCATCCAGCACTACAGCCAGGCCTGGTGGGGGACGCAGCAGATTTGGGCACAAGAGTATGCTTTTACCCTGCCGACCCACATGCTCCAGGTCATCATCACCACCTATAACGAAAAAACCGGCGAGGGCAAGTTTTACCTGCGTCCGTTCAATGTTTCCACCGGCCTGTTCACCTATAAGAACAACGGTGTTTACGGCGGATTCGGAGAAATTGAATGCATTACCCCCACCTTCAGATAATCATCCATCATGAAGATACGTACCCTTATATTACTGTTTGCCGCTTTGCTGCTGGGGGCCGCCCCGGTGGCGGGGGCTTCCCCTGCGGCCCCGAAGAAGGCCCCGCAGGCAAAGAAAGAAGTCGTGAAGAGCCCGCGCAAGGGGAAAAAGGGGAAAGAAGCCCCCAAGGACACGACCAAGACCAAGAGCAAGTACGAGAAGCTCCTCGAGAAGCCCGAGCAGAGCGTGGACGGAATCTTCTCCCTGCGCATGAAGAAGGGGAAGGTCTATTTCGAGATCCCGGATTCCCTCCTGGGACGGACCTTTGTCATGTCCACGACGATTTCGGCCATCAGCGACAATACCCTGGGCATCGTGGGCGCCAAGCCTGCCCGCGACCTCAAGTGCATCACCTTCACCAAGGTGGACAGCGCGGTGTATGTCCGGCCGGTCTCCTTCGTTTTCACGGCGGACGATGCGGGGATTCTCAGTGCACTGGCCAAGAGCCACATCGGCGCCATCGAGCAGAAACTCCCGGTCAAGGCGAAATCGCCCTCCGGGGCCAGCGTGGTGGACGCCACCGACTGGCTGATGGGCTCAGCGGACGATTTCAACCTGTTCAAGTTCAGGCTCCTCGGGGGCTTCGAATACACCGAATCCTACAAGAAGGACCTTTCGTATCCCCTGCGGGTCAAGGCTTTCGAAGACAATTTCTCTTTTACCGCGAGCCGCTCCTATACCTATACGTCCACCAGTGCCCGTACCGGGAAGACCGTCCGGAAAAATGCCCCCTGTACGGCGGAGGTGACGACTTCGTTCCTCCTGCTGCCCGAGCAGATCTACCATCCCCGGATGGCGGACCCGCGTATCGGCTTCTTTGATACCGAGCGCAAGTTCATGGGGGATTACGCCCACAAGAGCCGGACCCTCCATTTCGTCAACCGCTGGCGGCTGGAGCCTTCCGATACGGCCGCGTTCCGCCGCGGCGAACTGGTCGAGCCCGTGAAGCCCATCACCTATTATATAGACAGCGATTTCCCCGCCTGGTGGAAGCCCTATATCATCGATGCGGTGGAGCAGTGGAACGAAGTGTTTGAGGAAGTCGGCTTCAAGAATGCTGTCCGGGCGCTTCCGTTCCCGGAGGATGATCCGGACTTCGATCCCGACAACATCCGCTACTCCTGTATCCGTTACGTTCCCATCGGCATCCAGAATGCGATGGGCCCGTCCTGGGTGGATCCTCGCAGCGGCGAGATCATCAACGCCAGCGTCTGGGTCTTCCACGACGTGATCAAACTCCTGAGCACCTGGGTCTTCGTCCAGACGGCGCAGGCCGATGCGGACGTCCGTACGGCCCATATCCCGCAGGAAGTCCTCGGCGACGCCCTCGTCTATGTCATCAAGCACGAAGTGGGGCACACGCTGGGCCTGATGCACAACATGGGCGCCTCCAGCGTAATCCCGCTTGAGAGCCTGCGCGACCCGGCCTTTACGCAGGAAAACGGCACCACTTACTCCATCATGGACTACGCCCGTTTCAACTACGTGGCCCAGCCGGGCGACAAGGAGAGGGGCGTCAAACTGACCCCGCCGCGTTTCGGCAAATATGACCGCTATGCCATCAAATGGGGCTATACGCCGCTGTTCGACCAGCCGTCCTTCGAGGAGGAGACGGCCCTGACGACCCGTTGGATCACCGACTCGCTGGCGGCCTCGCCCGTCTATCGCTACGGTATCCAGATGATCGACTGGCGCCTGTACGATCCGCGCAACCAGACCGAAGACCTGTCCGACGACGTGTTCGGCGCGTCGGATTATGGCCGGGACAACCTCAAATACATCATGGCCCGTTTCCAGGACTGGATCGCCGACGCGGACGACCCTGACTATACGTTCCGCACCGACGTCTATCTCGGCCTGGTGAACCAGTACCTCCGCTATGCCGGTCACGTGCTCTATAACATCGGCGGTCTCTACCGCAACCAGGTGATTGCCGGCGACGGCCAGTGGACTTTCCGCAATATCCCGCGCCAGAAGCAGCTGCGGGCCATCGACTACCTTCTGGAGATGATGGAGGACCTGGGCTGGATGGAAGACAAGGCCGTCCTGAGCCGTCTGCCGATTGCCGGCAGCCCGGTTTCCCAGGTCATGGCCAGCATCCTCGCCAACCTGATGCAGACACCTTTCTTCGCCATGTATTCCGACGGCGTGGATACCCGGGAACTCAGCCCCTCCGACATCCTGGACCGCATCTGGGACTACGTGTGGAAGCCGACCGTTTCCGGAAAAAAACTCTCTGCCGCGGAGCGTCGGAACCAGGAACTGTTCGTACGGAACCTGATGGTCAGCGGCTCCTTTGCCATCCCCAGTGCGGGGTCTGCCCTGGCCGAAGCCCCGGTTCCCGCCCGGGAGGATGACTGCCCGATGGGTGTTATTACCTACGATGCGGTCTCCGGCTTTGAATGGGCGCCGCGGGCGATCATCAATATGACTTCCCTTACGCAGGCCACGTTGTACGCCTACCTGTCGAAGTCGTATGATGCGATGAAAAAGCGTGCGGGCGGAGCCTCCGAGGAAGACAAGGCCCATTACCACCTGCTGATGGCCCAGATTGATTACAGTGTCAAATAGGGGAGGAACGAGCGTATGAAACCCAACAGATTCCTCCTTCTCGCCTTTGCCTTGAGCCTGGCCCTGCCCCTTTGGGCGGCCCGGCCGGCTGGGCCTGTAAAGGGCAAGAAAGCGGAGAAGACCGAAGCGGCCGCACCTGCGCCCAAGAAATCTCCCTATGAGAAGTTCCTCGCCAAGAAGAACTTGAAGCGTTCCGAAGGCGGCCCGTTCCGCCTGTATCTGGACGGGAAGAAAATCCTGGCGGAGATCCCGGATTCCCTGATGGGGCGCAAACTATTGATCAGCACTTCATTACGCCAAAGCAGCAGCCCTTTGTTCCTCGCAGGAGACAATGTCTCGCCCCAGCGCGTGTTCGTGTTGCACAGGACCGATTCGCTGCTTCTGCTGACCCATGCCTCTCCGTTGTCCGTGGTTGCGGACACGACCCTTTCCGCCGGCATCGCACGCTCCTCCATCCGGCCGACGGCCTATGCCTTCCCGCTCCAGTACCGCAATGGGGACTCTACGGCCTTCGTCGTGAATGTGTCCAAACTCTTCGAACCGACCAATAAGGATGTCTTCGACGTGAAGGGCGTCAGCATTGATGAGCGCGCTTCGGTCAATACGGCAACCCCGAAGGGCGAACTGACCCGTTTTGACGGGTTCGTCCATTTCGGCGCAAGCGTCGGCCTCCGGCAGGAAATCACGTTCAGTGTTGCCCGGAGCATCGCGATGGGCGGCGGTTTGGCACTGGTATCCTCCGTGGAAGATGCCGTCTTCACGGGGACCTTCCAGACCACCCTGACCCTGTTGTCCGACGAACAGGTGCCGATCCGCAAGGCCGATCCCCATGTGGGCGTCCAGCAGACGCCGTTTGCGACGTACCGCTCCGACAAGGGTTTCCGCAGCGACGGTGCCGCCCTGCGCTGGGATGTCCGGGACGGAAAGAAGATCACGGTCTATGTCGATACCCTTTTCTCTCCCTCCTGGCAGGAAGCCATCCGCAAGGGGATCCTCTCGTGGAATCCGGCCTTCGAAGCCATCGGGCTCGGGCGCGTGATCGATGTCCGTCCGTACCCGTCCTATGGCCGTTTTTCGGTGGATGATCCGCTCGTCTCCACGGTACGGGCCGGCCGGGCCAAGGGCGGGGAAAGACTCCGGGGCTCGATGGTTACGGACATCAGTGCGGGCCGCATCCTTGGCTGCACCATCGTCGTTCCGTCCGGCTATGCCGATGGCGCCGGCGAAAAAGGCCGGATGGGCATCAGCGACGTCGATGCGCGTTATGCGACTTATGATCCCTCCGACGAGGCGGTCTGTGAGGTGTTGCGCGCGGAAATGATGAAACTTTTCGGCCGGATGCTGGGCCTGAAGGCCAATATGGCCGGTTCGTCCGCCTTCACGCCCGCCCAACTGCGCAGTGCCGACTTTACCCGCGTCAACGGGCTTACCGCTTCGGTGACGGACAATGTCCTTTTCAATTCCCTGGCCCGGCCGGGCGACCGCCAGAAGGGTGTCGTCACCATCGTCAACCAGATCGGTCCCTATGACCGCTTTGCCATCGACTGGCTCTACCGCATCTTCCCGCAGGGAACGGATGAGACGGAAGCCCTGGCCCGGCTCGTGCGTGAGAAAGCAGGCCGGCGGGAATATCTCTATGTCCCGCAGATCCAGGGCTATCCCGACTACCGGGGACTTTCCGGTGACCTGGGAAGCGATCCGCTGGCCTCTTATGAAGCGTCCATGGCACGCTTGCGTTTCATTGCCCGAGAAGGTGCCTCGTGGTTGCAGGGCGTCAATCCGGAAGAGGATGGTTATCCTGTCATCTTCCCGGAGCGCATCTGGCTTCAGGCCCTGTCTGCCCAGAATACCCTGATGAACCAGGTGGGCGGCATGGCTTTCCTGGACTTGGAAGGAGGACGTAAGTACCTGCCGCAGAAAGAGTCTGTCCAACGGGCTTGCCTTGAGCGGGTCCTGGGCGGAGTGGATGACTTCGATTGGCTGGAACAATCGCCCCTGAACCGCATGGCTTCGGCCAATACCGACTATGCTGCCTATTCCCGTTCCAACATTGTCGCTCCGATGTCGCGGATCGCGGCCGTGGCCATGGCCGAGAAACTCGGCGCTTCCTCCTTCACGGTACGGAACTACCTGGACTGCTTGACGGAAGCGTTTGCGGCGCCGGTCCGTGCCGGTAAACTGGCCCCCGGCGCTGAAACGCAACTATCCCGTTATATTGCGATGCTCGCCGGCTTCCATCCGGTCCTGAAGACCCGCATCCGGGAGCATTTCCACCAAAGTTCCCTCTCCGGGGAAGAGGCGGCCTTCGAAGCGTCGCTGCAGGTCCCGTATGCCGGCGTTCCCGCCTGGTGTCTGGAAGACCTGCCGGAAGAGGGTTATCTCCAGTTGGAACGGCTTCGCAAGGTCTTGTCAGCCGGCATAGCCGCCGCCCGCAGCGAAGTGGACCGGGGCAGGATTGCCTACCTGCTCGGAAAAGTGGAGGCGGCCCTTGAACCTGATAAAAAGTGATACAACCAATTATATTATTTATTAACCCCAAAAACAGTTTTTTATGAAACGATTCTTAACAATCTTCGCAGCCGCGGCCGCCCTGCTGGTGGCCGGTTGCCAGAAGGCCGAAGTCGAGGACAACCTCAACATCGGTTCATCTACCATCGTGGTCTCGAATGCGGGTGCCACGCAGGACATCGTTTTCACGGCCAACGCCGACTGGACCATCGCTTCCGACCAGGCCTGGGTCACGTTTGACCGTGAGAAGGGCGCCGCCGGCAAGGTGACGGTCACCCTGACCATCGCCGCCAACGAAGGCACCGATGACCGTAGCGCCAAAGTGACGGTGAAGGCCGGCACCAAGGAGACCGTCTTCAATATCGAGCAGAAAGCGCTGACCGGTTTTGAGTCCGTCATCGTTTACAACATCGACGAGAAGGCCCAGGACATCACCATCGCGGTCAAGTACAATGTCGATTACAAGGTCGTCGTCGCCGAGGACAGCCCCTGGCTGACCGTGACCAAGACCAAGGCCGCCCCGGTGGAAGGTTCCATCGTCGTCCGCGCCGCTGCCAACAGCCAGCTCGGTTCCCGTGAGGGTTCCTTCGCGATTGTCGGAGACAACTTCTCCCAGACCTACAAGGTTGTTCAGAGCGCTGCCTGGACGCCTACTGTCAAGGCTTCCGGCCGTTTTCTCGGCCGTCGTGAATACCTCTATAAGGATAATGCCTATCAGACGGCAGAGCAGTTTGCCGTGGATCTGGAGACGGAAGAGGGCGATGTCATCACGCTTGTCCTCAATATCGGTGATGGGGTAGAAGATCCGCTGGCTGTTCCTGTCGGCTCCTATGTGGCCGACGAAGGCGGCACCTTGGAAGCGGGTACTTTTGCCATCAAGGGTAACAATAAATTCTATACGGGAATTGTCACGGCGAAAGGCTCCGACGTCTCTATCGAGGATGGCGAGGTGACGGTTGCCGACGAAGGCGACGAGGTGTCCATCACCGCCGCTCTGGTTGACAATAACGGTGTCACCTGGTCCTATAGTTATGCCGGTGCTTTCGCTTCCGTCAAGGACGATTTCGAGGTGATGACCATCCCGAGTGCCGACAAGCCCAAGTTCAATTCCTGCACGAATACGTACTATAAGACCAAGGCGAATGAATGGACCATTACGTTCTGGGCAACGGCCGCTCCTTCCGAGGGCGTTCCGGCTCTCGCTTACATCCCTGTAACGCTCTATTCTGAGGCCGGTGACCCTGCCTCGCTTGAGATACCGGAAGGCACCTACACCTTTACCGACGTTGAACTTGACTATAGCAAAAACGGCAATTCCGATTTCGAGCCCGGCACCTTTACGATCAGTATGAATACCAGCGATCAGATTTTCTATAAGGTTCTCAATAAGGACGCCACGCTGACGCTGACCAAGAACGAGGACGGGACGTACAAATTTGACCTCAGGGCCAAGATCGGTGACGGTTATTACTTCGATGCTGATTATAATCAGGTTAATGTCGACGGAACCTATGATTACCACGCTGCATGGGACAACGTCGTCATCCCGGAGGCTGAAGAAGGCGTGAAGCCGTATCCGGATGTCGACACAGAATTTAAAACAGTAATGACCACTCAGGTTGTATGGGTTGGAACGCCGATCAGCGACAAGAATTTATTCTTTGTTTCCTTCTCTAGTGTTGACTGGAATTTCACTGCAAACTTTGCGCTGTGCGTTGATAAAGAGGCCTGGGAGTTTGTGCCCATGGAAGGGAGGACGAGTTATACCGAAGAGCCTGTTCCTGATGGTGTTTACAAGTTTAGTAAAACTCCTGGTAACAAGACATTGATTCCGGTTACTCGTGGTGCAACCGCCTATTATAGCATCGCTAATTCCTGGACGGGGACTACATCTCTCCTTACCGGAGGAACCTTGGAGCTTAAGAACGGTTCGGCAATCTTCAATCTTGAGGCAAAAGCCGGTGAAAATACGATAAAATTCACAGGAACCCTTCCCTTTGCTCCCGCTTACGGCATGATCAGAGACCGCAGCGCGTGGGCGTCTAGCGTGACGTTAGTGACTGAATAATCCTCTCTGAATTTATGCATAAGGGAGTAGCCTGTTTTGGGCTACTCCCTTTTTCCGTAGTTCCTGATAGATGTTTCGCTTCGCAAGGAATGACACCCTTACCACTCCGAGATGGGGGCACCGGCGGCGATGTTGGGCGAGGAGACCGAGATGATGCGGTCCACGACGGTTTTCTGCATACCGCGCCAGGGGAGGGCGCCGAGATATTCCTTGTAGTGGAGTTCGACGGTCTTTCCGCTCAGGCGCATCAGGGAATCGGCCACGGCCGGATTCTCCACGGAGAATTCGAAGGTGTAGGATTCGATGGAGGTGCCGCTGCCGGCCGCACGGCCCCGGACGCCGCTCATGATCAGCCGGCCTTCATAGGTCTTGAACACGTAGCCCTTGAGCATGAACTGGTTGAGTTCGCCGGCCTTGACGCCGTCGCCGAACACGAAATAGAACTTGAAGAAGATGAAACCTGCCAGGACGAGGGCCAGCAGCAGGCTTCCGACGAAGATGACTCTGCCTTTGATTTTCATGGTATGGTTTGCGCTTTGGTTTCTGCGGATAAAGGTAGCAATTTTCCGGAAAAAATTATGTAGATTTGCACTATGATCGTGAAATCTTTTCTCCTCGGGCGCGACCTGCTCGCCCAGATCGCCCCGCTCTGTCCCGCCGGAACCGTCGCCGTCGTCCGTCCGGAAAAGGAGGTCGAAGGCCTCTTCCAGGCCGCCATCCGTGCCGCCATCGTCGAGAAGCAGCCCTCCCGGGCTCCCTTCCCGGCCATCCGGGACTATTTCGACGCCCTCTCGTCCGATGCGGACTACCGCCAGGTGGTGGACCGTACGCTCCAGTCCGTTTCGTCTTACCTGAGCGAAGGGATGTATGTCCAGACCTCGGTCCGTTCCATCGAGGACTATGTCATGGCCAAATGCGCCCGCCTCTGCGCCGAAGCGCTCGCCCGCCGGACAGGCGCCGTCCTGATCGACGGGACGGAACTGATGATCTGCCATGACGGGGGCCTGCGTCCTTTCGTGGACTGGACCCTGTCCCGCGCCCAGATTTCCGATCGCCTCTCGGGGCTGGACCGGGTCGTCATCCCCGGCGGATACGGCCGGCTGGACTCCGGCTACGTGGTCCGTATCGGCCGCGGCGGCGCCCATGTGATGACCTCGCTCGTGGCTTCGGCCATCGGCGCCGAGCGGATCGAGTGCTATGTGGGCGTGGACGGCATCGCCGGCCTGCCGGCCCTGTCTTATGACGAGGCGGCCCACTACTGCGCTTCCCCGGCGGCGCCATTCCCTTCGGTGGCCCTGTGGCCGGCCAAAAGGGACGGCATTCCCATCCTCGTGCGCAACCTCTGCCGCCCGGACTTCCCCGGCACGGTCATTTCCGCGGCCGGTTCCGCCGGCCACGGCGTGGTGTCGGGCGTGCTCTGCGACGGGGACCTGGTGCTGCTGACGGTCTATGGGACCGGTCTGCTGGGCCAGGTAGGCCTTTCTTCGGCCGTTTTCTCGGCCATGGCCGGGGCCGGCGTCAATGTGCGCTTCATCTCCCAGTCCTCGTCGGAATACAGCATCAGTTTCGCCGTCCGGCCGGAAGACCGCGACAAGGCCCTGGACGCCGTGGGCGCCCTGGTCGTCAGCAATCCGCAGATGCCGCAGGACGATGTGATGGTGCTGGACCGCGAGGTGGCCATCCTCACCGTCTTCGGCGACCGCATGAAAAATGTTCCCGGGGTATCCGCCAGGGTCTATGACGCCCTCGGGAAAGCCGGCGTGAGCGTCGTCGCTTCCGCCCAGGGCGGGGAAGAACTCAGCATCTCCGTCGCCGTGGCGCTGGAAGAGGCCGATGCCGCCCGGAAGGCCCTGGAAGCCCTCTCCTGCCGCTAAACCAAAACGAACCCGCCATGTCCGATACCGCCCGACTCGACAAATACCTCTGGTCCATCCGGCTCTACAAGACGCGGAGCGAGGCGACAGACGCCTGCAACGGCAACAAAGTCAAACTCAACGGCGCCCCCGCCAAGCCTTCCAAAGGCGTGAAGGTGGGCGACCTGCTGGAAGTCCGCAAGGGACTCGTGCTCTATACTTATAAGGTCAAGGCCCTGCTGGAAAAGCGGGTCGGTGCGCCGCTGGTCCCGACCTATGCCGACGACCTCACCCCCGAGGCGGAACGCGCCAAAACCAAAGCCCCCGTCGAAACCTTCTTCGTGCGGCGTGACCGGGGAGCCGGCCGGCCGACCAAAAAGGAACGGCGGGAGATGGATCAGGCCTGGGACAGCCTCTACGACGGGATCGATTAATCCTTGAAATAGCGTTTCAGCAAGCCGTAGAAACCGGCACCGTGACGGGCTTCGTCCTTGGCCATCTCATGGACGGTGTCGTGGACGGCGTCGTAACCGAGCTGCTTGGCGCGGGTGGCGATGGCCAGTTTGCCCTCGCAGGCGCCGGCCTCGGCCTGGTAGCGTTTCTCCAGGTTGGTCTTGGTGTCCCAGACGCATTCGCCCAGGAGTTCGGCGAACTTGGCGGCGTGCTCGGCCTCTTCGAAGGCATAGCGCTTGAAGGCATCGGCAATCTCCGGATAGCCTTCCCGTTCGGCCTGGCGGCTCATGGCCAGGTACATGCCCACTTCGGAGCATTCCCCGTTGAAATGGTCACGCAGGCCCTGGAGGACCTCGGCGTCTTCGACCTTGCCGTCACCGATGTGGTGCTCGCAGGCCCATTGCGGCTTTTCGCCGTCATCCTTGATTTCGACGAACTTGCTGGCAGGGACCTTGCACTGGGGGCAGCGCTCCGGCGGGTTCTCGCCTTCGTAGACATAGCCACAGACGAGGCATCTGAATTTCTTCTTCATAATAATGGATTAGGGGTTGGTTGGTTCAGGATTACTGTCGGCTCCGACCTCGCCGGCGTCGTTTCCGAGGGGGGCGTCCGCCCCGGACTTGTCCCCGCCGTCATTTGCGGAAGGATCGGAGATCATCGGCAGGCGGATGCCCTTGCGCTGGCGCTGACGCTGGGTCCAGCGTTCGCGGGCATACTGCTGCATGTCGGTGTAGGCGTCGTTCTCATCGATGATTTCCAGCCCGAGGATGGTCTCGATGATGTCCTCGAGGGTCAGGATGCCCTGGAAACAGCCGTAATCGTCGATAATCAGGGCAATCTGGTCCTTGGTCTTCAGCAGCGACTCCCAGATGTCTCCCACGGAGGTTTCCTCGTTGAAGAGGGTGATGTCGCGCTTGATCTGGCCGAGGGTCGTATTGAATTTGTCTTCGGCCAGGCGCTCCAGGATGTCGTAGCGGAGCACGTAGCCCGTGATGTATTCGGGTGACTCCTGCCAGACGGGGATGCGGGAGTAGTGCGAAAGGTCTTCGTTGCGGTAGAACTCGCTCAGGGTCATGGACTCGGGGGCGATGGCGGCGACCACGCGCGGGGTCATGACGTCGTAGGCCTTGACGTCGTCCAGCCGCATGATGTTCTGGATGACCTTGTTCTCGCTCTTGTCGAGCACGCCTTCCTCTTCGCCGATGTTGGCCATGGCGGACACTTCTTCGCGGCTGACGGTCGGGTCTTCCTCGTCGGGGCTGACCACTTTGCTGATGAAGCGGATAAGGATCACCAGCGGATAGAGGATCCAGATGAGGAACTGGATGATGCGGGCCACCCAGGTCAGGCGCTTCCAGTAGGAGGTGCCGATGGTCTTCGGGATGATCTCCGCAAAGATGAGGATGAGGATGGTGACGATCACGGAGATGAGGCCGAACCACTCGCTTCCGAAAACCAGGGTGCTCTGGCGGCCGACGCCGGCGGCGCCGATGGTATTGGCGATGGTGTTGAGCGAAAGGATGGCCGCGATGGGCTTGTCGATATTGTCTTTCAGGCGCAGGAACAGGGCCGCGTTCTTGTTGCCATCCTCCTGGAGCATCGTCAGATAGGATACCGGCGTGGTCAGGAGGACCGACTCCAGGACAGAGCAGATGAACGAAATGCCCATCGCGCCGAAGAGAAAGAGAAGAAGCAGACCCATAATGGTACAAAGATACGCCAAATGCGGCGAAAAAGCAAGGTCGTGTCAGTCTTTGTGGAAGAGGTCGCGTGCGGGCATTTTGTCGGACCAGCCTTCGCGCAGGGCGCGGAACAGGCCTGCATGGTAGCGGGACAGCCCCGGGCCCTTCCAGGTGGAGGTGTTGGTGACGAGGATCCAGCATTCCCCGTCGGGGAAATACTTGACCAGCGCGCTGGTCCCCGAGAAGGAACCGCTGCGCATCCAGCCCGAGTCGGGCTTGGTGTCGTTCCAGCCGAGGGAATAGGTCTCGGCGTCGAAGTATTCGGTCATCGCCGCCAGGCTCGCCGGGGAGATGATGTCCGGGATGCCGGGCCGCCCGTCGATGGCGGCCACCAGGCGCATGAGTTCCGGCACGGAGGCGACCCAGGCGCCGGCGCCCTGGAGCGTGCGGATGTCGTTGCCCCCGTAGCAGCGGGTCACCATGCGGCCGCTGTTGTTGTATTCCGGGACGGGTTCCTCGTTCACCGGTACGTAATAGCGCGCCTCACCCGGCTGACGGTCCTTGTAGTAGTTGCCGGCGATGTAGAAATCCCGGCAACCGGCCTTTTCCACCACCTCGCGCCGGATGAAATCTTCGTAGGACAGGCCGCTGACCCTTTCGATGACCAGGCTGAGAATCAGGTAGCCCAGGTTGGAATAGGCCTGGGAAGTGCCGGGGACGAAGGACAGGTTGCGCTTCAGGGCGCAGCGGACCAGGGCCGGTCCGTCCGGCGGGGCGCTGAGGCCGTTGGCAGCCATCACGCTGCGGGTCGAGAACAGGGGGTCGGCGCTGTACACCTTGAAGCCGCCCTTGTGGCGCAGCAGGTCCTCGACGGTGATTTTGTAGTAGTTCTTGTCCTTGATGACCTCGTCGTATTCGGGCAGGATGCCCCGCTCGCCGAAGACGGTGTCGCGGAGGGAGAGTATTCCCTGCTCCTGCAGCACCATGACGCCGACGGCGGTGATGAGTTTCGAGACGGAGGCCAGGCGCAGCAGGGTGGACGGTTCCATCTTCGTCCGCCGGGCCTCGTCGGCCCAGCCGTAGCCTTTGGCCAGGAGGAGGGAATCGCCGCGCATGACGGCCAGCGACAGGCCCTTGATCTGCCATTGCTGCATGTAGGCCGTCACCTTCTTGTCGAGCCCCTTGAGTTCGGCGATGTCGGACTGGGCGTTGCTGAGGCTGCGGTTCAGATCGACGTCTTTCTTTCCGCGGCCGGAGGCCAACAGGGAAAAGAGCGAGAGCAGGACAAGGAGGAAGATTCTGTGTTTCATGCGATTATACGAGGCTGCCCAGGCTGGACGGGTCGTCGCCGTCCTTGAGGCGGGAGAACTTGCGGAAGAGATTGGCGAGGAAAATCAGCGTGGTGATGCTGGCCAGCAGGTCGGAGAGGGGATAACTGTACCAGACGCCGTCCACGCCCAGGCTGAGCGGCAGCAGATAGAGCAGCGGCACCAGGAAGAGCAACTGGCGGGTCAGGGACAGGAAAATGGACTTGCGCACCATCCCCAGGCACTGGAAGAGGTTGGTGGCGACCATCTGGAAGCCGACGATGGGGAAGAGGCAGTTGAGTTTGCGCAAGCCCCGGGCGGCGATTTCGTGCAGGGCGGGGTCCTCCGTGAAGATGGATACCGTGGGGCCTGGCAGGATGAAGGAGAAGACAAAGCCCAGGCACATGGCGCCCGTAGCCCAGAGGGCGGTCTGGAGATAGACCTGCTTGACGCGGCTGTACTGCCGCGCCCCGAAATTGTAGCCCGCGATGGGCTGCATGCCCTGGTTGAGGCCCATCACCACCATCACGAACATGAAACTGACGCGGTTGACGATGCCGAAGGCCCCGATGGACAGGTCTCCGCCGTATTTGCTCAGTTGCTGGTTGATGAAGAGGGTCACGATGCAGGAGGCCGCGTTCATCAGGAAGGGCCCCATGCCGATGGCCAGGGAATCCTTGGCGATGTCCCAGTCGAGGGCGAACACCTTCCGGGGCAGGTGGAGGAAACGCTTGGGGTTGAGGAAATACCAGAGCGTGTAAGCCAGGGCCATCATCTGGCAGAGGATGGTGGCCAGCGCCGCCCCGCGGATGCCCATGCCGAGCCCGTAGATGAAGATGGGGTCGAGGATCGAGTTGGAGAGGACCGTGAACAGGGTCAGGCGCATGGCGAGTTTCGGATTGCCGGAGGAACGGATGACGCTGTTGAGACCGAAATACAGGTGGGTGAACACGTTGCCGGCCAGCAGGATCTGCATGTAGTCCCGGGCGAAGGGCAGGGTGTTGTCGCTGGCGCCGAAAAAGCGCAGGATGGGATCGAGAAACAGCAGGCCGACCGCCGCGAAAAGGATGCCGACAATGGTGTTGAGCGTCACTTCGTTGGCGAGGACGGTGTTGGCGTCCTCATAGCGTTTCTGTCCCAGCAGCACGGAAATCATGGTGGCCGCGCCCACGCCCACGAGGGTGCCCAGGGCCGTGGAGAGGTTCATCAGCGGGAAGGTGACCGCCAGGCCGGAAATGGCGTAGGCCCCCACGTCGGGGATGTGCCCGATGAAGATGCTGTCCACCATGTTGTACAGCGAGGAGGCCGTCATCGCGATGATGCCGGGCACGGCGTACTGCCGCAGGAGGGTACTGATTTTCCGGGTGCCGAGTTCGGTCGGGGCGCTGTCAGCCATGCTTTAATCCTCCACGCCGACGACAGTGATTTCGAAGCGGAGCGGACTGTATCCGGGGATGGCGTTGCCGTGGCCGGAGGCGCCGTAGCCGAGATTGGAGAAGAAGACGGCCTCGCCCTGGCTGCCGCTGCGCATCTGCCAGAGGGCGAGCTGGAAGCCGGTGATCGGGGTGACGCTTTCGGAAGAGCCGGCTACGGACATCGTCAGGGCGGTGTATTCCTCGCCCCATTGGATGGTGGTGGGACCATAGGTCTTGGACTCGTCCCAAAGGCCGTTATCCTTGGCCACGCGCTCGACGGAGGTGTCGAACACGCTGCCGTCCATGCGCCGGCCGATATAGTCGATCTTGACCTTGGCCGTGGAGGAGAAGGCCACCGCCGATTCATCTTTCTTGATGGGATAATAGTAGAATCCGTACTGGAGGGAGTCGGCTTTGGCGTACGTGGCTTTGCCGTAATCTTCCATCTCCTTGATCTGGTGAGCGGTCATGTTGGCGGTAAAATCGGCCAGGGAGAGGTCATAGACGGCGGTGGCGGCCCCGGAAGGGGAATGGTTGAGGTATTCGGCGGCGCTGCCGTAGCGGTCGTAGGTCATCAGCCACGAGGGAACCAGGACCTTGCGGCGGCCGCCCACCCGCATACCCGTCAGGATGTCCTGCAGGCCGACGGTAATGGTGGTGGGATAAACGGACCAGGGGCGGGGGCCGTAGTAGTCGCCGGCGTCCCAGATCATCAGGCGGCGGGCCGTCTGTTCGTCCGTCGTGAAGGAGATGTTCCCGGCCAGGTCGGAAACGGTGTAATCGACCCAGACAAAGTCTTCGCCGCTGTATTCCCTGCCGGTGCCGGCAGTCTCCTCGAGAATGTAGATGCCGTTCCCGAAGGGTTCGGTGCGGGCGTCGGGGTACTCCTCGTCCCGGATGGCCTGGGCGATCCATTTCTCGTAGAATTCCTTGTTGAGGGCATTGTCGGAGGTGGTGACGTTCTTGGCGCAGGCTCCGAAAAGGAGGGCCAGGGGGAGGAGCAGGTATGCGGTTTTCTTCATAATCATCTATTCGTTCTGGACGCTTTCAACCCAAATGTGATAGGCCACGGCTGCATTTGCAGGAATCGTGCCGTAGAGTTTGTTGCCGAAGCCGTGTTTCCCGGAGAAAAGGATGATGCATTCCTCGCCGCCCTTGACGCCGATAAGGCCGTTGCGGAGGCCTTCGACCAGGGTTGTGGCGGACATATCGACGGTCTCGACCTGGAAGGCGTCCTCGCCGGTGACTTTCCAACTCGCGGCCAGGGCTTCCCGGTTGGTGGCGAAGAGGTTGGAGGTGCTTTCGAAACTGGCGCTCTTGACCACGTAGCCCGCGTAGTAGAAGGAGATGGTGCCGCCGGCGCCGAGCGCATCGCCTTCGCCCTCGACCAGCACCAGGCGGGTGGAGCCTTCGTTGGTCTCGACGCGGGCGTCGGGCGTCTTGCCCTGCTGCGCGGTGATGTAACTCTCGATCCACTTCTCCTGCTGGGCGTACGTGCTTTTGAGGCTTTCGCCGGTGCAGGCGCAAGTCAGGGCCAGGAGCAATATGAGGGGGAAGCGTTTCATGACAGGAAGGATGCAAGGGTGCGGAGCAGCCACGGCTCGGCCGCGTCGGGATGCGGGATGTCTTCGGGCCAGCAGAGCCGGCCGCCGGCTGCCTGCGCGTGGCCGCCTCCATGGAAGAAGGTGCGCGCCAATTGGTTGGCAGACAGTTCTTTGCGTGAGCGGATGGACACGCGGAACAGCCCGTCTTCCTCCTTGAGGAAAAGGCTCATCCGCACGCGGTCGATGCCCAGGGGGAGGTTGACGAAACCCTCCGTGTCGCCTTCCGTGATGCCGTAGGCGTTGCGGTCGGCCTTGCGAAGGATCATGTAGGCGATCCCCTCCGGGGTGATGGTCATGCAGTCCCGCAGGAGGTGTCCCATCAGGCGGAAACGGCGCTCGGGATAGTTGTTGTAGAGGCAGGCGAGGATCCCTTCGCGGTCCACGCCTGCGGCGATCAGTTCCCCGGCCATCTCGAAGGTGGACGGGTACACGGAGTTGGCGAAGTTGTTGGTGTCGGTGGTCATGCCCGTCAGCAGGGCGCGGGCCGATGCCGGAGGCAGTTTGGCGGCCTGGCCGTCCATGCCGGGAAGCGACAGGAGGATCCAGTAGAGGAGTTCGCTGGCCGAGGAGATTTCCGTGCGGGAAAAGCACAGGTCGAAGGCCGCTGTGTCGGGACCGATGTGGTGGTCGATCAGGACTTTACGGGCGGTGGAACGGGCAAGCGCCCCTTCCATCCCTGCGGTCCGGTTCCAGGCGTTGCAGTCCAGGCAGAAAAGCAGGTCGCTTCCGGCGATGCGGCGGCAGGCCGCGTCGGGGTCGTCGGTATAGATGAGGGGCTCTCCGTCCCGGAGCATGAAACGCAGGTTGTCGTCCACGCGGTCGGGCAGGAGGACGGCCGCATCTTTGCCCCGCGCCTGCAGGAAGGCGCTCAGGGCCAGCGTGCTGCCGATGGCGTCTCCGTCGGGCCGGGTATGGGCGACAAGGGTGATCCGCTCCGCGCCTTCGATCAGGGCGTGGAGGCGGGCGATGTCTGTCCGGGACAAGTCCAGCATATCCTCGTCTTTTGCAGATGCAAATTTACAAATAATATTGTTTTTGATAAATCAATTTCATAACTTTGTCGGAGTTTTGGACAAATAAGATACCTCATAATGAACAAAGCACTTAAAATTCTCATCAACCTCCTGCTGATCGCCCTGTGCGTTTTCCTGGTCTACCTTATCTTCTCCAGCGTCATGGAGCCGGTCAACTTCAACAAGGAGCGTGACGCCCGCCAGACCGTCGCCGTCCAGCGTCTGAAAGATATCCGCACCCTCCAGGAGGCCTATAAGAGCGTCAACGGCAAGTTCACGGCCGATTTCGACTCCCTCGCCATGTTTTATAACGACGGCAAGATGGAAATCATCATGCAGGTCGGTTCCATGGACGACTCTCTGGCCGTGGCCAACACCGAGGCCCTCAAGCGCAAGAACCGCAAGATTACGGCCCAGGAGATGTACGAGCGTTACCTCAAGGGTGAGAATCTGGTGTTTTCCATCAAGAACGATATTCCCGTGCGGGACACCGTGTTCCACAACCGTCCGGATTTCGTGATCGATTCGCTCCGTTACATCCCCTTCTCCGGTGGGGAGGAGGTGGAGATGGACGCCATCGTGAAGACCGTCTCCGGCGTGCAGGTGCCGCTCTTCGAGGCCAAGATGCCGTACAAGAAACTCCTCAAGGGGATGGACAACCAGCTCCGCATCAATCTGGATGCCGAGCGCCGCGCCGCCAACCAGTACGAAGGTTTGCAGGTCGGCAGCATCTCCGCCCCGAACAACAACGCGGGTAACTGGGAATAATCCGCCATGGACGCCTCCACTGGCAGCAGCAGAATATCCATTCAAGTCTCCTTGAGTGGATTTTCTTTTCAGACCGATTCCGCCTCGTCCGGATGGATGGGGGCGGATCGCGTTTTTACGACCCCGGAACTGCAGCGGCGCTATGACCAGGTGGATATTTCCCTGCTGACGCCGAAGTTTACCCTGGTCCCCGCCCAGTTCTTCCGTCCGGAGGAGGCCCGGCAGTCCCTGTCCGAGGTGACGACCCTCCGCGAGGCCGACCAGGTGGAGTCCGTTCCCGTGCCGGAATTCGGCGCGGTGCTCCTGTATTCCAATTCCATCGACGAGAGTCTCTCCCGCGTACTGTCCCAGACCGTGTTCAATACTTCCGGCGAGCCTGCCCGGGTGCTGCCCGAGGCCTACTTCCTGCTGCGGACGCTGCCGCTCCTCCAGGAATACAACAAGATTCTGGCTTCGTGGCGGGACGGCTGGCTCCATCTGGTCATCGCCCAGGGCAAGTCGCTCCAGCTCTGCAATGCTTTCCCGGCGATGGATTTCACCACGGCGGAGTATTTCATCTTCCTGGCCCTGAAGAAGTTGCAACTCAACCCGGAAGTCTCTTCCATCGTCTTCCGCACGCCGCTCGACCCGGAGCAGGAGATGTCGCTCTACCGCTATTTCAAATCCGTGGAGGTGCGCTGATGCGGATCATCGGAGGTACGCTGAAGGGCAAGGTCATCGTGCCGCCCGCCGGCCTGAGGGCCCGGCCCACGACGGACTATGCCAAGGAGGCCCTGTTCGACATCCTTTCCAACGAGTACGAGTTCGACGACCTGAAGGTGCTGGACCTCTTTGCGGGGACCGGATCCATCTCCTATGAATTCGTTTCCCGCGGGGTGGGACATGTCTGGAGCGTGGAGATGAATCCGCTCCATGCCGCCTTCATTTCCTCGGAGGCCCGCCGCATGGGGATGGCGAACCTGACGGTGGTCCGGCACAATGTGTTCGATTTCCTGCCGCTCTGCCGGGAGAAATTCGATATCGTCTTCGCCGATCCGCCCTATGCCCTGGAAGGCCTTCAGACCCTTCCGGACCGCGTTTTCGAATGCGGCATCCTCCATCCCGGTGCCTATTTCATCCTCGAGCACGGGGACGAGCATTCCTTTACGCAACATCCGTACTTCCTCAAGGAGAAGAAGTACGGACGCGTGCACTTTTCTTTCTTCGAAAACCCGGCCGCTATTTGATCAGGTTGCCGAGGATGCTGCGGGTCAGTTCCTTGGTGACGGTGCGGGTGGCCGCCGAAGCCGCCTTGCCGGCCGCTTTCTTGGTGGCGCTGGTCTTTTTCTTGCCCGTATCTTTGGAGGAACCGCCGACGACCGCCTTACCCACGCTGGTGGCGACGCTGCCGGCGATGGCGGCGCTGACGGCGGCGAGGATCTTAGCGCCGAGGCTGTTCTTCTTTTTCTTTTCCGCTTCTTTTTCGGCCTTGGCCTGTTCCTTGGCCTGGGCGGCTTCCAGTTTCTGGCGTTCGATTTCCTGCCGCTGCCTTTCCTGCTCTTCCTCTTCGGCCTGGCGGGCGCGTTCGGCCTCTTCGGCCTGCTTCAGCAGCACTTCGAAGGCGCTTTCGCGGTCGATGGGATGGTCGTAACGGCCGTAGAGGCGGGAGCGTTTGATCAGGTCGGCCCGCTCACCCTCGGAGATGGCGCCGATCTGGCTCAGCGGGAAGAGGATCTTGGCGCGCTCCACGATGCGGGGCGTGCCCTTCTCGTCGAGCAGGGAGACGAGGGCTTCGCCGGTCTCCAGCGACAGGAGGGTGTCGTAGGTGTTGAAGGCCGGGTTGGCGCGGAAGGTCTCCGCGGCGGTCTTGACGGCCTTCTGGTCCTTGGGGGAATAGGCCCGGAGGGCATGCTGGACGCGGTTTCCGAGTTGTCCGAGGATGTTTTCCGGGATGTCGGTAGGGGACTGGGTGATGAAGTAGATGCCGACGCCCTTGCTCCGGATCAGGCGGATCACCTGCTCGATCTTATCGACGAGGGCCTTGGAAGTGCCTTCGAAGAGCATGTGGGCCTCGTCGAAGAAGAAGACGAGTTTCGGCAGGTCCATGTCGCCGACCTCCGGGAGGGTGGCGTAGAGTTCGGACATGAGCCAGAGGAGGAAGGTCGAGTAGAGTTTCGGCTGGAGCATCAGGCGGTCGGCCGCGAGCACGTTCATGATGCCCTTGCCGCCCTCGCACTGGAGGAGGTCGTAGATGTCGAAGTCGGGCTCGCCGAAGAATTTCTCCGCGCCCTGGTTCTCCAGGCCCAGGAGGGCGCGCTGGATGGCGCCGACGCTGGCTGCGGTCACGTTGCCGTATTTCGTGGTGTATTCCGCGGCGTTCTGGGCCACGAAGTTGAGCATGGCGCGCAGGTCCTTCAGGTCGATCAGCAGGAGACCGTTGTCGTCGGCGATGCGGAAGACGATGTTGAGCACGCCGGTCTGGGTCTCGTTCAGGTCCATCAGGCGGCCGAGCATGTCCGGGCCCATCCGGGAGATGGTCGAGCGCATCGGATGGCCCTGCTCGCCATAGACGTCGAAGAAGCGGACGGGGCAGCTCTGGAACTGCGGGTCCTCGATGCCGAATTCGGGCAGGCGTTTCTCGATGAAGCCGGAGAGGCGGCCGGTCTGGCTGATGCCGCTCAGGTCGCCTTTCATGTCGGCCATGAAGCAGGGGACGCCGGCCTGGCAGAAGGTCTCGGCGAGCACCTGCAGGGTGACGGTTTTACCGGTGCCGGTGGCTCCGGCGATGAGTCCGTGGCGGTTGGCCATTTTCCCGACCATGGAGATCGGTCCGTTGGCGCTGTGGGCGATATAGAGCCCTCTTTCCTTGTCAAGCATATCTTATTGGGAGATTTTGGGTTTGCGTGTGTATTTCCAGACGTAGAACAGGATGAAGGACAGCGCCAGGGTGACGGCGCCGATGGCCTTGTTCCATCCGCCCGGAAGGCCGAAGCCGATCTTGGCGATGCAGATGTAGGTGGTCACGACGGCGGTCATGAAGGCGGCCGGCAGGAAGGTGATGAGGTAGGCGCAACCCTTCTTGTTGCGCACCAGGTAAACGGTGGCGGTCCAGAGGGCGAAGACGGCGAGGGTCTGGTTGGCCCAGCCGAAATAGCGCCAGATGATGTTGAAGCCGTCTTTGTCGGCGATGCTGTACCAAAGCAGCACCGAGGCCAGCAGGAACATCGGGATGCCGATGAGCAGGCGGTTGCGGATGGGCCTCTGTTCGAAGCGGAAGAAATCGGCGACGATCAGGCGCGCGCTGCGGAAGGCGGTGTCGCCGCTGGTGATCGGGGCGGCCACCACGCCGAGGATGGCGAGGATGCCTCCCAGGATGCCGAGCCAGCCCTCGGAGACCTTGGTGACGACGGTCGGCGCGGCGGCGCTCAGGTCGGAGCCCACCTCGGCGGCCCCGCCACCATAGAAGAAATAGGAGGAGACGGCGGCCCAGACGAGGGCGACGATACCTTCGGTGATCATGGCCCCGTAGAAGACGGGCCGTCCGAGGCGTTCATTTTCGGTGCAGCGGGCCATGAGCGGGCTCTGGGTGGCGTGGAAGCCGCTGATGGCGCCGCAGGCGATGGTGATGAAGAGGCAGGGGAAAATGGGCTGGTCCTTGAGCAGGCCGCTCTGCTCCCCGAGGTTGCCCAGACCGTCCCAGATCTCCGGGAGGGCGGGCCATTTGACGAGCAGTCCGACCATCAGGGCCAGGGCCATGAAGAGAAGGGCGACGGCGAAGGCCGGGTAGATTTTGCCGATGACTTTGTCGATCGGGAGCATGGTGGCCAGCAGGTAATACAGGAAGATCGCGCCGACCCAGATCATGATGGCTCCGCGCGACCCGTCTCCGGCGATGTCGCCCAGGATGAGGGCGGGGCTGAATACGAAGACGGTGCCGACCAGCAGCAGGAGGATGACGGAAAAGGCCAGGAGAACGCTTTTGGCGCCCTTTCCCAGATAGATTCCGACGATTTCCGGCAGGCCCGCGCCCTCGTGGCGGATGGAGAGCATCCCGACGAAATAGTCGTGGACGGCCCCGGCGAAGATGCAGCCGAGTACGATCCACAGATAGGCGGACGGACCGAATTTGGCGCCCATGATGGCTCCGAAAATGGGACCGGTGCCGGCGATGTTGAGGAATTGGATCATGAACACCTTCCAGGAGGGGAGGGCTACGTAGTCCACGCCGTCGGCGCGGGTCTTGGCGGGGGTGCTCCGGGCCGGGTCCGGTCCGAATACCTTCTCGACCAGGCGTCCGTACAGCAGATAGCCGGCGATGAGGGCCAGCAGGCTAATCAGAAAGGAAAGCATCTTTTCGTTTTCTCGGCTTACAAATTTAAGAAAAAATGTCTGAAAAAGTTTGGAGTTCTCCCAAAAATGCCTACCTTTGCATCCGCATTTGACGCAAAGCCTCTCATGCAACCAGCCTGGTGCGGTAGTTCAGCTGGTTAGAATGCCGGCCTGTCACGCCGGAGGTCGAGGGTTCGAGTCCCTTCCGCACCGCATAAAAGAAGCCATTTCCTTTTTGGAAACGGCTTCTTTTCGTTTTGCCTGCCCCTGCTTCGAACCCTCGACCTCCGTCCCCCGAGGGGAAGACGCCCGACAGGGCGGCAGTTTGTTTATGCGTGCGTCTGGATCCGCTATCTCTCGGACCAGCTCTTGAGGTCGAAGAACATCAGCACGGTCTCGTCATCTTCCTTGGGGTCAGAAAGACGGGTGAACCCACACTTGGTATAAAACGGCTCCGCCTCACGAAGAGCATCGACAGTGATATAACGGCAGCCGGACTTCCTCTCCTTGTAGTACCAGGTCTGGATGAAGAAGAGAATGTCTTTTCCGATTCCGGAACGCTGCTCCTGGCCATCCACAGCAAAACGACCAATCTTCAACGCCGGATAGGATGACCTCCTCTTGGCATTGGGAATCTTCCGCGAAAGACGGTTCCAAACCTTGGACTCGATGAATTCACGGTCTATCTTGTCGTTGAGGATGCTGAAATAAGCAAGGATATTTTCAGTTGCGTCATCCGTAGCGACATACGTCACGGCAAGGAACTCTTTATCATAGAGCGTCGCATTGGGTGTATCGCCGTCGGTTTCCAACAAAAAACCGTTCAGGTCGGCAACGCCGCAGTCGAACGGTTTTATGACATCATTTTCCGGCTGAAACTTGCGGATGGTATAACTCATAGCGCGAAGGAGACTTTCTTGCTGAGTCTTTCGTAAGCCTCCAGCCGTTCTGCTCGCTCCTCCTCAGTCAGAGGAACGACATCCTGGGCCGCCATTTCGAAGCGGTAGGCATCCTCGTCATAGAGGACGGGCGTTTCTTTGATTGGTTTTGCCATAATTCGTTTCTCCTTTTTCTTTTGTATCCCCGCTCTATAGATGCGGGGAACGATGCAAATGTAACATTTTTTCTTTATAGCATTGCAAAAATTATGCGATTATAGTTTTTGAATTCGTCAATAAGTCCTTGACGATTGTTATTTTCTTCTTACCCTGGCATTTCTGACATTATTGGCATTTTGGGGATGTGCCGAAAGTGCCAAAAGTGCCAGTTGTGCCTTTACCCTTGCACGACCATGTTGACTGTGTCTGTGGCCTGTTTTTGTTATTTGTGATTATTTCTTTATATTTGCCACTACTCACTTCACGATCCCTGCTCCCGTCCCGTTGAGTCCTAATTCGCCGCTTAAGATGGATCCACGCTGGTTCCTTTCAATTCATATGGAACCCGAGGATGATGATGTTTTTCTTCGTGAATGATGCTTTCGTCACGCGCTCATATTCTGGCGATTCTGATAATTATGTCCTTGGGCACGGCGGTATGCCGGGCCCAGACTTTTTCCGGTTTCGTCTCAAGCAAGAATGTTGAAGCGCCGGAAAAAATAGAAGCTGTCGCCGGAGCGTTGGTCATGGTAACGACGGCGTCAGGCTGCTCAAAAACAGGCAACTGGAACTGAGTGCATCCGCTTACGACCTGCTGAATCGCAGGTCCGCTATTCCGGTTCGGTCCCTCGGCTTGGTGAAGACCCGGAACCTGTGGCGAGATACCGCTGAGCCAGCCGTTACTTCAGAAAAACGAAGAAGACGGCCAGGACCAGGCAGGCGAAGGCGGCCAGGTGGTTCCACTGGACGGGTTGGCCCTTGAAGACGAAAAGGACGATGAGGGAGAAGACCGTCAGGGAGATAACCTCCTGGATGACTTTGAGTTGCATCAGGTTGAAGGGGCCGCCGTTGCCGGCGAAGCCGAGGCGGTTGGCGGGGACTGTCAGGCAGTACTCGAAAAAGGCGATGCCCCATGAAAACAGGATGACCGCGATGAGGGGCCATCCTGTGGAGATTTTCATTTCACTGAGTTTCAGATGCCCGTACCAGGCGAAGGTCATGAAGACGTTCGAGCAGATCAGCATCACGATAGTCCAAAAGCCTTGCATAGCGTTTGAAAATTTAATCGGCAGGTACTTCTATTTCTTTGATTTCCACCTCATTGCCACGCAGGAGCCAGGTGTTTACGCTGCCGCAGTGGGGACAGGTTTTGCCATGGGCGACCGTGCCGAATTCTTTCCCGCAGTCCCCGCAGTAGGAGACTGCGGGGACGGGAAGGATCTTGAGTTGGCAGCCTTTGAGCAGCGGCTCCTTGTCAGCGGCCCAGCGCCAGCAGTCGCCCAGGTAGTCCGGGATGACGGTGGAGACTTCTCCGATGTTCATCACTACGGCGGAAACCTTTTCGACGCCGTTTTCCTCGGCGGCTTTCTTGACGTCCCGGATGATATAGAAGACGATACCCAGTTCGTGCATGGGGCCTATTTCCGCTTAAAGAGGATCTTGCCGGTCCGTTTGACCATGTAGGGCAGGATGCCGCCGAACTTGTCCTCGGAGGTGCGCATGACGCTCGCTTCGGGGTGGACGCGGTGGAGGTGGATGGCGTCGAAACCGCACTTGGTGGTGCAGACGCCGCAGCCGATGCACTTGTTCTCATCCACGACGGAGGCGCCGCAACCCAGGCAGCGGGCGGTCTCCCTGCGCACCTGCTCCTCGGTGAGGGTGAGGTGGTATTCGCGGAAGGGATCCTCCTGCGGGGCCTCGCCGGGCACCTGGCGGGAAGAATTGTCATAGGATTCCACGACGATGTCCTGCTTGTTGAGTTCGATGAAGTCGCGGCGGTTGCGGCCGATGGTCATGTGGCCGTGCTGGACGAAGCGGTGGAGCGACTCGGCGGCCTCTTTGCCGGCGGCGATGGCGTCGATGGCGAACTTCGGACCCGAGTAGCAGTCGCCGCCCACGAAGATGTCGGGCTCGGCGGTCTGGTAGGTCAGTTTGTCGGCGACGGGATAGACGCCGCGGAAGAATTCGACCTTCGTATCTTTGAGCAGGTCGCCCAGGAGGACCGTCTGGCCGATGGCGAAGACGACCAGGTCGGCGTCGAGGGTAATCAGTTCATTCTCATCGTATTTCGGGGCGAAACGATGGTTCTCGTCGAAGACGGAGGTGCACTTCTTGAAGACGATGCCGCTGACGCCCTCGCTGCCGAGGACCTCCTTCGGGCCCCAGCCGGGTTTGATCTCCACGCCGTCCTCGCGGGCCTCGCGGCGTTCCTCGAGGGAGGCGGGCATGATGTCTTCGGTCTCGAGCGAGAGCATCGTCACGGACGAGGCGCCGCTGCGCTTGGCCACGCGGGCCGCGTCGATGGCGACATTGCCGCCGCCCACGACCACGACCTTGCCGGATACCTTGACCTTGCCGGTGTTGGCCTCGCGGAGGAAATCGATGGCGGTGGTGGTGCCGGGGAGGGTCTCGCCGGGAATGCCGGGCAGGCGTCCGCCCTGGCAGCCGATGGCTACGTAGAAGCCCTTGTAACCCTCTTCGCGGAGTTGGGCGAGGGTGACGTCCTTGCCGACCTGGACGCCGGTGCGGATCTCCACGCCGATCTCGCGCATGATGTCGATTTCGGCGGCGATGACCTCTTTCTCCAGTTTATAGGAAGGAATGCCGTAGCGGAGCATGCCGCCGGGCTCGGCGTTCTTTTCGAAAACGGTCGGCTTGTAGCCCATGGCGGCCAGGTAGTAGGCGCAGCTCAGGCCGGCGGGGCCGCCGCCGATGATAGCGATCTTCTCCTCCCAGCGCTCCTGTACGCTGGAGGCGATGTTGACCGGGGGGACGAAGCGGGTTTCGGCCTTGAGGTCCTGCTCGGCGATAAATTTCTTGACGGCGTCGATGGCGATGGGCTGGTCGATGGTGCCGCGCGTACAGGCGTCCTCGCAGCGGCGGTTGCAGATGCGTCCGCAGACGGCGGGGAAGGGGTTTTCGCGCTTGATCAGTTCGAGCGCCTCGCGATATTTGCCCTCGGCGGCCTTCTTCAGGTAGCCCTGGACGGCGATATGGGCCGGGCAGGCCGTCTTGCACGGGGAGGTGCCGGTGTCGTAGCAGTTGATGCGGTTGCGGTCGCGGTAGTCTTCCGTCCATTTCTCCGGCCCCCACTTGGTCTCGTCGGGCAGTTCGTGCTTGGGATACTGTACGGGGCCGTTTTTGGTGCAGAGTTTCTGGCCCAGCCGTACGGCGCCGGCCGGGCAGTATTCGACGCAGCGGCCGCAGGCGACGCAGTTTTTCGGATCGACCTCGGCGACATAGGCGCTGCGGGACATGTTCGGGGTGTTGAACAGTTGGGAGGTGCGCAGGGCGTTGCAAATCTTGACGTTGCAGTTGCAGATGGCGAAAATCTTGCCTTCTCCGTCGATGTTGGTGATCTGGTGGACGAAGCCGTTGTCCTCGGCGATCTGCAGGATCTTCATGCATTCGTCGCGGGTGATGTAGTGGCCCCGCTTGGTCTCGACCAGGTATTCGGCCATGTCGCCCACGCCGATGCACCAGTCGCGGTAATCGTCGGCGCAGCCCTCGTCGAGTTTCTTTCGGCCGTAGCGGCAGGAACAGATACCTACGGCCAGATGGCCTTCATAGCGTTTGAGCCAGTAGGAAATGTGCTCGATATCAATGGATTCGTTTTCCATGGAAATGGCCTTCTCCACCGGGATGACGTGCATGCCGATGCCCGAGCCGCCCATCGGGACGCTCGGGGTGATCTTCTCCAGGGGGAGGAAGGTCATCCGCTCGAAGAACATGGCCAGTTCGGGATGCTTGTCCATGAGTTCGACGTTCATGTTGGTGTATTCGGCGCTGCCCGGGACGAACATCGGCACCCAATAGACGCGGTCGCTCCGCTCGTGGGTAGTGCCGGGGACGGGTCCGTCCTTGGTGTATTTGTCGCCGTAGTCGAACTCCAGCATGCCGAAGACGCCGAGTTTGTCCAGCAGGTCGTCGAAGGCCTCTTCCGTGGAGGCATAGTGCTTCTGGCGGTTGAGTTCATGCAACTGCGCGTAGGTCCAGTGCTTGCGGACCTTGAAGGGACTGCCCGGGAGCATGTCCAGCAGCAGGTCGAGGGAGGCCTCGCGGGTGATGGGGTCCATCTCGTCCTCGAAGATGCAGGCCAGGCCCCAGTACTCCGGGGCTTCGGTGGTCATCTTGATCTTGCCGGGGATGCGGTCCGTGACGTGGCGGACCAGTTTAATGAGTTTCGGATTGGGGTTTTTGTCGCCAAAATGTTTCGGGACAAATTTTTTGGACATTTCGGGCATGGAAGGATGAGCGTTTTAGTGTTTCCAAAGATGAATCTGTTCGAGGAGCCAGTCGGCGAAGGCCTCCACGCCTTCGCCCGTCCGGGCGCAGATGGGGATGACACGTGCCTTGGGATTGCGCATGCGGATATATTCCCGGCACTTGTCCGGATTGAAATCGAAATAGGGGAGGACGTCGGTCTTGTTGATCAGGACCAGGTCGCAGACCGAGAACATCAGGGGGTATTTCAGGGGCTTGTCGTCCCCCTCGGGGACGGAGAGGATCATGGCGTTGGCCACGGCGCCGGTGTCGAACTCGGCGGGGCAGACGAGGTTGCCGACATTTTCGAGGATGACGAGGTCCGTCTCTTCGAGAGAGAGGTTGTCGAGGCCCTGGCGGGTCATTTCGGCGTCGAGATGGCACATGCCGCCCGTATGGAGCTGGATGGAGGGGATGCCGGTGGCCCGGCGGATCTTGACGGCGTCGACGTCGGAGTCGATATCGGCTTCCATCACCGCCACGCGGACTTTGTCCTTGAGCAGGTTCAGCGTCCGGATCAGCGTCGTGGTCTTGCCGCTGCCGGGCGAACTCATCAGGTTGAGCAGGAAGACGCCCTTGGTTTTCAACTCTTTGCGGAGGGCATCCGCATCCTGTTGGTTGTCGGCGAAGACGCTTTTCTTGATTTCGATGACTTTTACTTCGTCCATAGGTTTTTCAGGGAAGGGGCCGAAAGCCCCAAAATCGCTGCAATTTACGCATTTTGTCGCTTTTTGCCAAATAAAACGGACTCGTTTTTTTTCTTCCTTTCCCGGGCGTTGGCATCCCTCAAAAAATTGGTGCTTTTTCTTTGAAAAAACGTTTTGATATTGTAAATTCGCATAATGTTTTGTCCGGATTTGGGCAGAATATTGACCAAGTAACCATGTAATTTCAAACGCTATGAAACGAGTTATGCTTATCGCGTCGCTTGTGCTGCTGCCGCTCTTTTCCTCAGTGGCCCAGGAGACCCAAAAATTCAACCAGTACGGCGTGGCGGTCACTTCCGACCGGCTTGACGTGGAAGCCCAGGACGGTATCCTGGTCCTTTCTTCGCCCAACACCCGTTACAAACTCTGGTTCGATATCCGCGTCCAGGCCGACGGCGCCGCGTTCTTCGGGGCCCCTTCCTGGGCTGACAAGATCGGTACCGGCGTCCAGATCCGCCGCGCCCGCTTCGCCGTCAAGGGCCAGATCGACGAGAACTGGTACGGCGAGTTCGACATGGACCTGGCCAACGGCCTGGTCGAACTCAAGGACGCCATCGTCCGCTACACCGGCGTCCCCAACCTGGATATCCAGGTCGGTAACTTCAAGGAGAATTTCTCCATCCAGCGCAACACCACCTCCCGCTACCTGATGTTCATGGAGCGCCCGATGGTCTGCTCGGCCCTCACGCCGTCCCGCCACCTGGGCTTCAACGTCAAGTATGCCAAGGACTGGATCTGGGCTTCCGCCGGTATCTTCGGTCCGGAATTCGCCGGCGCCGAGGAATGGACCAACATCGCCGACAACAACAAGGACTACGGCCGTCCCTGCGGCTATTCCCTGACGGCCAAGACCGTCTTCCGTCCGCTCTACCAGCTGGACAACGCCAGCCTCCACATCGGTCTGGCCTATTCCTACCGTACCCCGCTCGCCAGCGAGGCCACCGGTGACTGGGGCTCCTTCCGCGCCAGTTGCCGCAACTCCACCAGCATCAACCGCAAGAAGTACATCGATACGAACCTGGTCCCGAACTATGACCACAGCCACCTCTTCACCGCCGAACTCGCCGGCCACTGGGAGGGCCTGCGCTATGAGGCCGCCTACATCGGCAACGTGGCCCAGTTCAAGGACGGCGCCTCGAAGTATTTCAGCGGCTGGTATGTCCAGGCGGGCTACCTCCTCTTCGGCGGCAAGCAGCGCTATGACTCCAAAGGCGCCAAGTACACCAAGGTGGAACGCGGCCGGAAGTGGGGCGACATCGAACTCTGCGGCCGTGTCGAGACGGTGGACCTGAACGCCGACAAGGCCCTGGCCCCCAACCTGCAGAAGGTCATGGGCGGTTCCGCCATGGCCTACACCCTCGGCATCAACTACTATGTCAACAACAACGTCAAGTTCCAGTTGAACTACCAGTTCAACGACAATGACCGCTTCGCCAACGGGAAGAACAAACTCTTCTCCGGCCTGGACGAAAACGGCGCGCCCACCAAGGATCCTTACAAGACCGTTGGCAAGGCCGGCGTGGACTACCACATGGTCAGCCTGCGTTTCGAAATCGATTTTTAATCCCATATTTATTATTTAATACAAAGCATTATGAAAAAGATTTATGCATTTGTGCTTGCGGCCATGACGATCATCGCCTGCAACCCCGACAATGAAGTCAAGAAAGACGGTGGAGACGATACGCCGAAGGACACCGCTCCGGAAATGAAGACCACCGATGCCACCACGGTCTGTATCAACGAAGTATGCGGCGTGAGCGGCTATAAGGGCATCGAGCTGTACAACCCGACGGATGCCGAGATTTCCCTGGAGGACTTCACGATTGTCAAGAACAAAGAGGCAGAACCCTGCTGGACGGCTGCCACCGGCGACAAGATCGCGGCCAAAGGCTTCTTCCTGATCAAGGGAAAGAAGGAGTGTGACAACATCAAGGATCTTGCACAAGGCACCTCAAAAGCCAGTTTCTCTCCCACCAAGTCCCTGATGCTGGAGCTGAAGAATGCATCCGGCACTGTCATCGATACCTTTGACCGTGGCTGGGCCGTGAACGGCAAGGAGGTGGATCCCGAAAATGAACTGAACCTCGCTACCCTGACGACCTCCGTCGGCCGCAAGGAAGACGGCAAGGCCGTTTGGAAACTGCTCTCCATGACCATGGGCAAGACCAACGCCGGCGCCGAAGATTCCGGTAATGTTCCCGTCGCTGAAGTTCCTGCCCAGTAATACCATGGCTGAACTCAAAATCGGCGAGCAGAGCAAGCCTCGCTTTGAATTCCGCAGCTTCGGGCAGTGCTTCTGCCAGCAGGCCAAGCGGATGGCGCGCCTTTCCGTTCCCGTACCTGAAAAGGTATGGGAGCGGGAGAGCGACGAGATATACATCATCTCCGCAAAGAACGACATCAACAACACCAAGATCCGCGGCGGCAAGATGGACATCAAGACCTATGTCCAGACCGTCGACGGCCTCGAGCAGTGGAATCCCCTCATGAAGGGCGAGTTCCCGATCTCCCGCGAGGTCCTCGAGAAGGAAGTCTTCCCGGCTTTCATGGTGGAGATGCCTGCGCTCACCAAGGATACCTACACCTTGGATGAATTCCTCGCCATGGTCAAGGCCAACAAGGACCTGGCCGCCGTCCGCGTCCACAAGCAGCGCTTCGGCTACATGGTCAACAACACCATCTGCGAGGTGGGCAACGTCCTGATCAACGGCGCCAAGGTCGTGACGATCAACTCCGAGTCCACCGAGATCGAGGATATCAAGAAGACCATCGCCGACGTCGGGCTCGAGGGCGTGGAGAACATCAACTACCTCCAGGCCATCAAGCGCGTGATCGGCATGAGCGACAAACCCCTTGCAAACGAATAAGGTATGGCACAGGAAATCGAACGCAAATTCTTGGTAAAGGGCGACTTCAAGGCCGAGGCCTTCAAAGCCACCCGCATCACCCAGGGTTACCTGAGCAGTGTTCCGGAGCGGACCGTCCGCATCCGTGTCAAAGGCGACAAGGGCTTCATTACGGTCAAGGGAATCGGCAACGCTTCCGGCGCCGCCCGTTTCGAGTGGGAGAAGGAAATCCCCGTGGATGAGGTGAAGGCCCTCCTGGACCTCGCCGAGCCCGGCGTGATCGACAAGACCCGCTACCTGGTCAAAAACACCGACGGGAAGCATACCTGGGAAGTGGATGAGTTCTACGGCGACAACGACGGCCTGACGGTCGCCGAGGTCGAACTGGCCGACGAGAACGAGCCCTTCGACAAGCCCGCGTGGCTTGGGGAAGAAGTGACGGGCGATCCCAAGTACTTCAACTCCATGCTGATGAAGAATCCGTACAAGAACTGGAAGTAAAGGACAGATGGATCCGGTGAAGGCAGGTGCGGCGGTCGACCCGCTGGACATGAACAACTACAAAATCGAGAAACTGCCCAAGATGCAGAAATCCCGGTTTGAGGTGTGGATGGCCCGGCTGGGCGGTCCGCTGGCCCTGATCGCCTTCGTCTGGATCTGCTGGTTCTGTCACATCGGCTTCATCGACCATCTGGACACCAGCCTGCTGGCCGCTTCCGCACAGAAGCGGCTGGCGGCGCTGGGCCCGGAAGGTTTCCTGCGCGCCAACTACGCGATGCTGGCCATTTTCGTGGCCAGTCTGATTCTCTGGATGACGGAGGCGCTGCCCAACTACCTGACCTCCCTGATCCTGATGCTGGGCGTCGTCCTCTTCGGCGTCACCACGCAGAAGGAGGCCCTGGCCCAGTTGGGCCATCCGGTGATGTGGCTCAATATCCTGAGTTTCGTCCTGGCGTCCATGCTGGTCAAGACCCAGTTCGCCAAGCGCCTGGCCCTGGCTTTCGTCATCAAATTCGGCAAGAGCGCCAAGAGCGTGCTCTGGAGTTTCCTGCTGATCAACCTCATCCTTTCGGCCTTTATCTCCGCCACGACGGTCAAGGCCACCATCATGCTCCCGATCTTTATGGTCATCTGCGCCATCTACGGCGCCTCGGACGGCCACCGCAACAATTTCGGGCGCAACCTCGTGATCCAGAATCTTTTCCAGGTCAATATCGGAGCCAACGCCTTCTATACCGGCAGCGGGGCGCACCTGCTGGCCATTTCGCTCATCGCCGGTTTCCTCGGCTCCTGCGACTTCGGTTATAAGGAATGGCTTGTGGCCGTGGGCCCGATGAGCATCCTCATCCTGGTCGTGGGTCTGCTGATGGGCATGTATGTGTTCTTCCCGATGAAAAAGGAAGAGCAGCATCCCCAGATCGACGGCGGTATCGAGCGCCTCCGGAACGAACTTGCGGCGATGGGCCGGATGTCGGCCGAAGAATGGAAGGCGGTCGCCATCTTCCTGATCGTCCTCTTCCTCTGGGTTACCAAGGGCACCTTCCACAACATCGACGAGACGATCGTCGCCCTGATCGGCGCCATCCTGGCCCTTCTGCCGGGTATCGGCGTGGTCAAATGGAACGATGTGGACATTCCCTGGCACCTGATGCTCTTCTCGGCGGGTGCCTATGTCCTCGGCAGCGGCCTCAATGCGACCGACCTGCCCAATACCATGGTCAATGCCGCCTTCGATTCGATGGGCATCACCTCGGACACCCCCTTCTGGGTGCTGTACGTGATCTTGACCTTCCTGATGATGTATTCCGGCCTGGTGTTCCAGAGCAAGACTATCCGTACCATGGTCTTCGTCCCCATCGCCCTGGGTGTGGAGAAGCGTTTCGGCTTCCCGCCCATGAGCCTGGCCCTGCCGGTCGCGATGCTCATCGAGCATTGCTATGTGCTGCCGTTCAACAGCAAACCGGCGGCCCTCCTGTACAATACCAACCAATACAGCCAGACGGATGCCTTCAAATACGGCATCACCATGATGACCTTCTCCTGGTTGCTGATCCTCGTGTTCGGCCAGACGGTCCTCAAGTGGCTGCACATAACACCCGGCCTGTTTTAGACCTATGACGATAGAATGGAATCTGATCCTGCGCCTGCTGATAGCGGGCCTGCTCGGGGGCCTGATCGGCCTCGAGCGGATGGTGCGGGCCAAGGAAGTGGGCATCCGTACCCACTTTGTCGTCGCACTGGGAAGTGCGCTCTTCATGCTGATTTCGCAGTTTGCCTTCTCCGGACGCTTCGATTCGGCCCGCGTGGCCGCCCAGGTGGTGTCCGGCATCGGCTTTATCGGAGCCGGCGTGATTATTTTTCAGAAGAATGCGGTCCGCGGCATCACCACCGCCTCAGCCCTGTGGGTGGCCGCCGCCGTCGGCCTTGCCTGCGGGGCGGGCATGTATGACGTGTCGGTCGCGGCTGCCGTGATGACGGTCATCTGCCTCGAGGCGATGCACTATGTCTCGGTCCAATATGGAGAAAAGACGGTATTCGTCAGCATGAGCCCGGTCCGGAATTCGGAGGCGGCGGAAATCCTGGAAAAGGTCCACAAGGCGGGCTACACCGTGGAAGATTTCTCGGTCCATGGCGATGTGGCCGAGATGGCGATCCGGATCCGGCAGAAAGATCATGAAAGTCTGGTCCGTTTCTTCCTGGGCCTGTCTGACGGTCTTCGGATAGATATTTCATAGTTTTTACGACAGTAACGTGCGTATGAGAAAATATTTCCTTTTGTTTGCGGTCATCCTCGCGGCGCTTTCCGCCTGTAAGAAGGATGTCCCCTTTTCCGTTTATTATGGTGGCGTTCCGTCCGGCGACGTTCCCCCCGGTCCCGTCGTTCCGCCGACGCCGAGCGAGGACTCGATGGTCCCCGAATCCAACCCGGATGCGGTGCCTTACGGCGATCTGGTGGATCCTCTCCGCGATGCCGGGCAGTTCTTCATCCCGCAGAACGACTTCTCTCCCAAGGGGTATTGGTATGTTATGCATACCGATTACAACCATCGGGAAGATCCATCCGTGAACGGTTCCGCGGGTGCCGGCCTGCAGGGATACCTGCTGATGCATTCGGTCGTCGGCCTGATCAACAAGGCGGCCATCGCCGGCGAGATCGACTACTGCGCCTGGATGGAAAAGGGCGAACTGGCCTATGATACCGAGCGTGCCCTGCTGGGCAGCCAGATCGGCCGGCAGACGGCCCTGGAACTGGCCACCAAGGGTTACGGGAAGTGGGAAGGCATCGATGTGCAGGCGAAGGACCTGTTCAAGGGCTATGTCCTTACGGACCTGGAGAATAATCCCGAGAGCGGCAACATCGCGGCCGTGGCCTCGCATGTGTACGATGCGCTGATCGCCGATGTCAAGAACGAGCAGTACTTCAAAGACGCCGGCTATACGCTCAAATGCGACTGCCGCAACATGACCCTCCGGCAGGCCTTCGACCAGTTCAAGGACAAGTGCAACAACAATGCGCTGGTCCTGATGCCGGTCGGCGTCAAGGGCCACATGGACGTCGCTGCCGGTGAAATCCGCGACTACGCCATCGCCAACCGGCTCTTTGTGGCCAACCTGGTCGGCGGCAAGCAGAACAATACCGCCCTATTCAAGGAGATTCTTGACTGGCTGCAGCCCGGTTCCCAGGTTATCGGCTGGGAAAATAACGACCTCGTGGGGGAGGACAGTTTCGTAGATCCCGTCTCCCAGTACGGCCACCTGATGCTGGCGGCGGACTGGAGTTACAACCATGCGCTGACCTCCCGCAGTTATGCCGGCCGTCAGCCCGCCACGCGGGCGAAGGTGATCAACCCGCGCAATATCAATTACAACGTGAAGGGCAATTACCTGTCTTACTTCCTGACGGACGGTGACAACTACCAGTTCATCATCACCAACGACTTCATCAACAGTTATTACAAGCGTCCTTCGGCCGTTACCACCAAGACGGCCTTCGAACTCGGTTCGCAGTCGCTGATCCAGCTGGCCCCGACCCGCTTTACCTATCTGATGGAGCAGCAGCCTTCGGCGGAATGTACCATTATGGAGACTTTCGGCGGCGGCTATTATTATATCGATACCTATTCCACACAAGGTTCTTCCGCGTCCAAACGGGCGGCCAACATGAAGATGGTCGCCGAGCGGACGGCGGCCCACATGCGCCAGCACGGCATCAAGATCCTTCACGTGATGGCCCGGAGTTTCTCCGACCCGAGGGGACAGGAGATGCTGCAGGCCTTCGTCGATGCCAACGACCAGCTCGAGGGGATCACAGGCGTGGAGTATGCCCCCTACAACGGCGGTCAGGGCAAGGTCTATTGGTTTACGAACAAGGCCGGCTATGACATCCCGCTTATCACGACCAAATACATGCTCTGGCAGGGCATTTCCCCGCCGGCGATGGCCGCCCAGAACATGAACCGCAACGAAGAAGCCGACAAGCAGACCTTCAGCACGGTCGCCATCCATGCCTGGAGCGACTTTGACGGCAACCGGGCTTCCGACGGCGCCGTCCTGATGCGCAACGGCCTCGAGGACCGCTTCAAGGTCGTATCCGTCCAGGAACTCATCTGGCGTCTGCGCATGGCCGAGCGGGAAGAGCAGACCAAGCAGTTCCTTGCCACAATTAAGTAAATGATCTCTGATATGAAGCATATGCAACTCTTTCGGAATGTACTTGCCCTGGGCCTGACCTCGCTGGTTGTCCTCCTGACGGTCTCTTCCTGCGCGAAAAAGCAGGCGGAGTCCGGCTCCTGGGACGACAGCGTGGTCGGTTACATCTCCGTCTCAGGTGTCGTACGGGACACCTTCGGCAATCCGGTGGCCGATGTGGATATCTCCTTCAAGGGGACCAACGCCCAGCGCGAATTGCGGAAGATCACTTTCAGCGATTTCGACGGGTCCTATTCGATCGAACGTGTTCCTTCCAACGCGCGGTTCATCATTTTCGAGAAGGAAGGTTTCTCGACGCTGGCCTATACCCTTCTCCCGGAGCGCTTTGCCTCGGGAGAACCCCTGGAACTGAATCCTGTCATGGAATTTGCCAACGCGATCATCCGCGGGACGGTGCTCGACGCCACCAATGGCCAGCCCATGCAGGGGGTCCGCATCGACTGCGGGGATATCTCCGTCAACACCGCGGAAGACGGTTCCTTCTCCATCGAAGGCCTGGCCCTGAAGGATTACCGGATCGATTATGTGACGACCGACGGCCTGACCTACACGCGTCAGGTGGAGGCGGACGAGTTCATCGACGGTACGGCGACCCTGCCGACCGTGCGGCTGGGCGGTGAGGAGATCATGCCGGGCATGAAGTGGCAGGAAATGGCGGATGCCCCCGTCTGGTACGGCAACAACTACCGGGGCGCCGACGGCTATGGCGGCATCAACCACTGGTCGGTCGGCTACATGTCCATCTTCCCGGTCTGGCTCAAGCCCCAGGACAAGGGCAACGAGAAAGACTGCTTCGGCCATTACCGCTACGAGGCCGAAGGCTGTGCCCTGGTCAACATGGAAGGGGAGAACGCTTCCTATCCGGAGGACCGTTTCATCGCCTACACCTATGGCCGCAAGACCATCACGGAAGGCAACCGCTACATGCATGTCAATGTGCGGACGCACTATGCTACCACCGCCGAACCCGCCGCCTTCGGCCTCCAGGTTGTCAACCTGACCGACGGCTCCCTGACGGTCGATCACGTGGCGGATTACACCTATGCCAACGGCGAGTTCAAGACTTTCACCTTCGACCTGGGCGACTATGTCGGCAAGGAGATTTTCATCGCCTTCGGTATCTACTGGCGCACCTATAACTTCCATCTTCCCTGCCGGCGGATCTTCTTCGCTTCCTCCCCGGATGCCAAGAATGACGATGCGCTGACGGGCGAGGCGGTCGAGGGAGCCGCCTGGCGCGGCTTTACCCGGGAGAACATCGGTTCGCTCGGGGTCAATCCGGGCCGTTCCTTCTCCGGCCTGAACCACGGAATGAACGACAGCGAGGCCGTCGGCGGCGTCCGCCACAAGCATGACCCGGGCTCGCCGCAGGGCTACAGCCCGCTGGCCGGGACGGACCACCTCATCACGAGTTGGACCCTCCAGTATGTCAACCAGACCGTCGAGCCGGTCAATTCCGAAGGCTACACCATCAAGACCCGTTCGGACGTCGATGCCAACTTCTCCATGCCCGAGACCTATCTTTACAGCCGGTTCCGTGTCATCGACGCCACGAGCCACCTGCATCTCTACGCGCGGACCTTCTCCAGCACCAACCCGACGGTGTTCCGGGTGACGGTCGTCCCGCTGTCGACCTTCAAGGCCCAGGCGCTGGCTCCCTTCGCCAACACGGCCAATACGGCCGCCGCGGTGTCCGGAGGTGACGGGTGCTGGCAGTTCCTCCACGAAAGCGGCAACGGCGACAAGGCGGAATACGCCCGCTTCGACTACAACCTGGCGGAGTACATCGGGCAGGATGTCGTGCTGGCTGTCGGCGTGTACAAGGGTGTGACCCGTGACGGTGAGCAGAAACTCTGCATCCGTTCGATTGAGTTGGATTAATGAAAAGGAAGACGATATGAATAAACGTATTGTATGCCTTCTGACAATGCTGGGGATCTTTCTCCTGCCGGTATTGTCCTATGCACAGAATCCCATTACCGTAACCGGCGTGGTCTCCGACGGGCAGCGGCAGCCGATCATCGGCGCCAGCGTCATGCTCAAGGGGGCCAAGACCGGGGCCGCCACTGACATGGACGGCCGCTACTCGATTACGGTCCCCGATAATGCCGTACTGGAGTTTTCCTACCTGGGCATGGTGACGCAGAGCGTCCCGGTCGGCGGCAGGAAGACCATCAACGTTTTGCTCGAGGAAGATGTCAACTACCTGGATGCGGCCATCTTCGTGGGGTACGGCACCCAGAAGAAGGGTTCCCTGACCGGATCGGTCGTCGCCGTCAGCGGAGACGATATGGTCCGCACCAAGAACGAGAACCCGCAGAATATGCTCACGGGCCGTGTCCCGGGCGTGCGTATCTGGCAGAAGACCGCCGAGCCGGGCCAGTACAATTCTTCCCTGGATATCCGTGGCTTCGGTACTCCGCTTGTCATCATCGACGGGGTGGAACGCGGCATGAGCGATTTCCAGCGCCTGTCCCCTTCGGACATCGAGAATGTCTCCGTCCTGAAGGACGCCGCGGCGGCCATCTACGGCCTCAAGGGCGGTGACGGCGTAGTGCTGGTGACGACCAAGAGCGGTTCCGCCGGCAAGACGCGCGTCACCTACGACGGTAACTTCACCTTCCAGACGCCGGCCTCGCTGCCGCGCCAGATGGACGCCCTTTCTTCCATGCTGCTCGTCAACGAGCGCAGCATGGGCGGTGTCGAGGGCGGCGCACCGGAATTCCCGGAAGAGAAGATCGCCCCCTACCGCGACGGCAGGGCCAAGGGAACGGACTGGAACAGCCTCATCATCCAGGATATGGCCCCGCAGACGCGCCATGACCTGAGCATCAGCGGCGGTTCTGATAAAATCCAGTTCTACGTGGGCCTGGGCTATTTCTTCCAGGAAGGCTTCTGGAAGAGCGGCGACACGAAGTACGACAAGTTCAACCTCCGCTCCAACATTACGGCCCAGATTGCCAATGGCCTGAAATTCCGCCTGAACCTGTCCGGCTATTCCGAACTCCTCAAGAACCCGCTGGACGATCCGGAACTGATCATCCGCTACTGGTGGAAGCAGAGTACGGTGTGGGATGCCTATGCGGATCCCGCCCAGACCATGCTGAACTACCAGGACCTGGAGCTGGAGTGGAACTCCGTGGCCCGAATCTACACCGACATCTCCGGTCATCGGAAAAACGACAGGAAGAGTTTCAACATCGCTCCTTCCCTGACCTATGATTTCGAAGCCATCACGCCCGCCCTCCAGGGCCTGAGCGCCAAGGTCCTGTTCAGTTACGACTACCGGATCTCGCAGGACGAGCGTTATCGCAAGGAATACTACCAGTATGCCTACAATCCTTTGACCCAGACCTATGAGTCGAAACTCTATGCCGCGTCTTCGCCCAGCCAGTTGACCCGGACCGACACGGTCAACTACTCCTGGCTGCTGCAGTCGCTCCTCCAGTATGACAGGACTTTCTCGAAGCATCATGTCGGGGCGATGGTCGGCTGGGAAATCCAGAAGAAATTCGCCGACGGCTGGCGGGGTTGGGGCGACCTGGCCTTCGCTTCTCCCTATTTCAAGGCCCTCTCCGTGGACAACCACAACCTGGCGCAGACCACGCTCACCGAGTATGCCTATGAATCCCTGATCGGCCGTCTGAACTACAATTTCGACGAGCGGTATCTGATTGAGGGCCAGTTCCGTTACGACGGTTCCTCCCGCTTCGCCCCCGGGCACAAGTGGGGCTTCTTCCCCTCGGTTTCCGCCGGTTGGCGCATCTCCCAGGAGCCCTGGTTCAAGAGCAGCCCCCTGAGTTTTATCAACCAGTTGAAACTGCGGGCCAGTTATGGTATCCTGGGTGCGGACGGATCCACCTATGAATGGATTACGGGCTACACCTACCCGGCCGCCACCCTTTCCGACAACGGATACTACACCTCCAACGCTCCGATTTACTATCTGGGCAGTTGGGTGATGCGGGCCGATCCCAAGGCGCTGGCGAACGAGAATGTGACCTGGTACAGGAATTATACCTTCAATGCCGGTATCGACTTCGAGGCCTGGCAGGGCCTCTTCGGCTTCTCCTTCGACTACTTCTACCGTTACCGCTGGGGCCTGCTGGGCCAGAATACGGGCGACTTCCCCACGATTGTCGGTGCGACGCCCCCGCTGGAGAACCTGAACTCGGACTGCCATTTCGGTTTCGAACTGGAACTGAGCCACCGGCACCGGATCGGCCAGTTCCGTTACCAGGCGAAGATGATGATGTCCATCACCCGCAACAAGCGTCTCTACTGGTACAATACGACCCATTATGCCAACTCCTACGATGCCTGGCGGAACGATGCGAACAACCAGCGTTACCAGGGCCTCAAGTTCGGGTATGAGGTCATCGGACAGTACCAGAGTTGGGAGGATATCTGGACCTACGACATAAACAAGGGCAACGGCGTCCGTCCCGGCGATTTCAAGTACCTCGACTGGAACGGAGACGGTACCATCGACGGCCAGGATGCCCATCCCTATTCCTATCAGGGCACGCCGTGGATGAACTTCTCCCTGTCCCTGGACGGTTCCTGGCGCAACCTGGACTTCAGCATCCTGCTGCAGGGCGCCGCCCTCGGTTCGGTCAAGTTCGGCGAGCCGCAACTCAGCATCTGGGGCCAGCACGGCGGCGGTATGCTGGAACAGTTCGCCGACCGCTGGCATCCCTCGGTCGTGACCAACGATGTCTATGACCAGACCCTGACCTGGATTCCGGGTACCTACGCCTATGGCGGCAATTCCCCGGACGAGAACAGCGATTTCAACGTCCAGCCCATCGACTACCTGCGTCTGAAGGCCATCGAGATCGGCTACACGCTGCCGAAGATTTCCGCCCTGAAAGACCTGACGCTGCGCATCTATGCCAATGCCTACAATCCTTTCACGATCACGGGCGTCAAATACATCGATCCGGAACACCCGGCCGACAGTTACGGGCGTCTCTATCCGCTCAACAAGTCCTACACGATCGGTTTGAACATTTCATTCTAAGGAGGAAACGGACATGAAAAAGATATTTTACGCATTTGTACTTTCCCTCGTAACGCTTGTCTCCTGCGTCGATCTGAACATCCCGCCGAAGGACATCGTGACGGACGACGACCTGATGAGCAACGAGGCCGGTCTGGCCATCTACATGGCCCGTCTTTACTCCAAAATGCCCTGGGAGGACTTTAAGTATATTCCCTGGAACGGCGGTTTCAGCGGGCAGTCCTGGCTGGGCTGTCTGGGCGTGGAAGGAACCGGCGAGGCGGTCTGCCGTGAAGGCAACAGCACTTCCTTTACTTCCGAATCGACCGCATGGTGGGGCCTGGCCTATACCCTGATCCGCAATGCCAACCACCTGATCGAGACCTTGCCCAATTACAAGGATAACTACCCGGAAGCGACCTTCAACGAATTCATCGGCCAGGGTTATTTCGTGCGGGCCTATGCCTACACGCAGATGGCCAGGCGCTTCGGCGGCGTGCCCCTCGTCGATCACGAAATCGCCTATCCTTTCGAGGGCGACATCGAGGTGCCCCGCTCCACCGAGAAGGAGACCTGGGATTTCATCCTGGATGATTGGGACAGGGCCATCAGCCTGCTCCCGGCCAAGTCCACGTTCACCGATACGGCCAACAAGTATGCGGCCATGGCCTTCAAGGCGGAGGCGATGCTCTACGCCGGCAGCGTGGCCAAATACAATGACCAGGTGTCCGGCCGTCTGACCGGATTCGGCTCGAAGACGGGCGTCCGCGTCATGGGCTTTGCCAGCGAAGAGGCCCGCGTGGCGTCCAACAAGTATTTCGCCGAGGCCTACAAGGCCGCCCGCGACGTGATGGAATCCGGCATGTATTCCCTCTACCTCAAGTCCTGGAAGGAAGGGGACAGGGAGGCGCAGTACAAAAACATGAACGATATGTGGCGCGACCTGTCCTCCCCGGAGAACATTCTGGTCCGCGAATTCGAATATCCCATCGTTTCCCACGGTATCGACGCCTATTCCTCTCCCTTCATTTTCCGTATGCCGCTGTCGGCCGGCACCTGCCCGACCGAGGACCTGATGGAACTCTTCGACGGTTTCGACCGTTATGCCGACGGCACCATCCGTGTGACCGACGGGGAGGACCATACCAAGGGCAGTTATCTGCTCTTTGACAAGCCGATGGACTTCTTCGCCAATGCCGAGCCGCGTCTGCGTGCCTACGTCATTTTCCCGGGCGACGAGTTCAAGCAGAAGGAGATCGAGGTGCGGATGGGTATCTACACCGGCCAGTTGCCCATCGCCCCGCTCAAGGCTGACTACTCCTATGCCACCAAGGGCTCGTTCTACCAGCATCAGGCGGCCTACAACAGCGCGACCAACAAGACGCTCTACCTGAGTCCGAATGTCAATACGGAAGAGGTGACGTATGTGGATGTCAATACCGGCAAGGAGGTCAAGACCTTTGCGGGCGGCGAGAACGGCCCCTTCTTCTCCAATGCCGAGGCCACGATGACGGGCCTGTACCTGCGCAAATACCTCGATCCCGACCGGATGCTGGAGGATATCGGCGAAGGCAAGTCCGACCAGCCGTTCATCCTGATGCGTTACGCCGAAGTGCTCCTGGCCGCCGCCGAAGCGGGTGTGGAGCTGTCCATCGCCGGACAGCCCTCCCCGGTGGCCGGCGACGATATGCTCCAGGTCGCGACGGAAGCCATCCGGGAGATTCAGCGCCGGGCCGGTGCGACCGTCATCACTGACAAACTGACGGCTACGGAGGCCAGCCGGGACATCGTCCGCAAGGAACGCCGCAAGGAACTCGCCTTCGAGCAGAAATCCAAGTGGGACATCCGCCGCTGGCGGGTCATCGACGAGTCCAACCGCGAAGGCTTCTGGGGCGTCCGGAAGGAATCCAAGTCCTGGAGCAATGGTAACTCCTTCGCTTTCAAGGGCATCTATCCCTTCTATTCGACCCAGGCCGGCAAGTGGTTCTTCGACATCAGCTTCGAGAACCGCAAGACCTTCGGATACACCACGCGGGATTATTATTTCGCCATTCCGGGTGGAGAAGTGAACAAGAGTAAGTACATTGACCAGCAACCCAACCGTTAAAAAGGAGGCAGAAATATGAAAAAGACAGTTTTCCTTATTCTGGCGGCCGGCCTGACAGCGTTCGGGCTTTCCTCCTGCTCCTTCTTCGAGATTGACAATTATCCCGCTCCGCAGGAAACCATCCGGGGCTATATCACCGACGTGGCCACCGGCGAACCCGTCCTGACCGAACAGAACGGAAACGGCATCCGCGTCCGTCTGACGGAACTCAGTTACGGCGAGAACGTGACCCACAATCCCGACTTTTATGCCCGGGACAACGGTTTCTACCAGCACACCAAGATCTTCAAGGGCAATTACAATGTGACCGTGGACGGTCCTTTCATCCCCATCGTGCGGAAAGCGCCCGACGGGACGGTCCTCTTCGACGGCTCCGTCACTTGTGATATCGAGGGTATTACCGAGGTCCATTTCCGCGTCCAGCCCTTCCTGAAGGTGGAAATCGTGGGTACGCCCGTCGTCAAGGGCGGCCAGATCCAGGCGCAGGTGCGGGTGACCCGCGCCGTATCGCCGGAGGCCTTCCGGAACGCCATCGAACCGACCCAGTCCGAATACAAGGACGACCAGATGAACGTGACGGATGTCCGCCTCTTCGTGGGCTATTCCTCGACCTGCAACAGTTCCAATTCCTACACGGCCTGGTCCAACCAGATCGATTATGACGGCGCCGCCTTCGAATCGCATCTCGGAGAGTTGATCGACATCACTTCCCGCGGGACCATCAAGTCGAACCGGAAAGTGTTCATCCGCGCCGCGGCCCGCATCAACTATGCGACCGAGGGCACCCGCCGCTACAATTATTCTGAAGTCGTCGAGGTCAACATCCCGTAATGAGAAAGTTCCTTCCGTACATCTTCGCCGCATCCCTCCTGCTGTCCTGCGCGACACCCGGGAGGGATGTCGCTTACAAGACCAATTTCCAGGTTGCAACGCCCTGGCGGCCTTCCATCGATGTCCGCGCTGACGCCGTCATGGTCTATGGCGTGGGCGGCAATCCCTCCGAACGCGGGGAACATGCCTCTTTCGAGCGGCGGGTCCGCTCCTGGAAGGAGCATGGATACGAAACCCATTTCATGACCGGCATCGCCTGGGGAAGTTACCAGGACTATTTCACCGGTGCCTGGGACGGAACGCCGCATCTGGACGAGGGCCAGGTCAGGCAGAACGGCGACACCGTCTGGCACGGGCACATGGTCCCGTACATCGTCCCGACCCGGAACTACCTGGACTATTTCAAAGAGCGGGTGATCCGCCGGGTCATCGATGCCGGCATCGACCATATTTTCCTCGAGGAACCGGAATTCTGGGCTTTCTCGGGTTACAGCGAGTCCTTCAAGCGCGAATGGGAGGAGTATTACGGCTTCCCCTGGCGTCCGCAGCATTCCTCGCCCGAGGCGACCTGGCTCTCGAACAAACTCAAATACCATCTCTATTACAGGGCCCTGGACGAGACCTTCTACTTCGCCAAGGAGTACGGCCGGTCCAAAGGCCTGGATGTCAAGTGCTATGTCCCGACGCATTCCCTGCTCAGTTATACCCAGATCCGGATGGTGAGCCCGGAGGCCTCGCTGTCTTCGCTCAGCAGCGTGGACGGATACATCGCACAGGTCTGGACCGGCACTTCCCGCGGCCCCAACTTCTACGAGGGGCGCCGGGCCGAGCGGGTGTTCGAGATGGCTTATCTGGAGTACGGCTGCATGCAGTCGATGGTGGCGCCGACCGGCCGCCGCGTCTGGTTCCTGACCGACCCGATCGAGGACTGGCCGCGCGACTGGGAGGACTACCACCGCAACTACCATGCGACCTACGTGGCGCAGATGCTCTATCCCGACATCGCCGACTATGAAATCATGCCCTGGCCCAACCGCATCTACGAGGGCCTGTACCGTCGCAGCCCGGATAGCGAGGAGCGGATCCACATCCCGCGCGACTACGCCACGATGATGCAGGTGATGACGGGTGTCTCGCAGCAGATGCCGCTTTCTTCCAACCAGGTCAGCGGCTCCCACGGGGTCCATGTCCTGATGGGCAACTCCCTGATGTTCCAGTCTTTCCCGCAGCATGACGGCTACCGCGACCCGGACCTGTCCAATTTCTTCGGCCTGGCGATGCCCCTGGTCAAACGGGGCGTCCCGGTGGGCATCAGCCACATCGAGAACCTGGGATACAAGGAAGCCCTTCGCGACGTCAAGGTGCTCCTGATGACCTATTCCAACATGAAACCCATGGACCCGCAGGCCCATACCTGCCTTGCCGACTGGGTGCGCCGGGGCGGCCGCCTGCTGTATTGCGGCACCGATACCGACCCCTTCCAGTCCGTGATGGAGTGGTGGAATACGGGCGAGAATCATTTCGCGGCCCCTTCCGACCACCTGTTCGGCCTGATGGGGATTCCTGCCGGGGCCCCGGAAGGGGAATATGCCTGGGGGCGGGGGAGCGTGACCATCGTGCGGAAGGATCCGAAGGCCTTCGTGCTGCGGAAAGGCGGCGCCCAGGCCCTGTTCACGATTGTGGACCGTCTCTATGGCGGCCTGCAGCAGAAGCATCATTTCCGGCTGGACCGCGGTCCCTACACGCTCGTGGCCGTGATGGACGAAAGCGTCAGCGACGCACCGCTCCATCTGGACGGAACCTTTATCGACCTCTTCGACCCGGCCCTGCCGGTCTATGAAGGCTGCGATGTCCTTCCGGGAACCCAGCGCCTTTTCTATGACCTCTCCCGGGCGGGGAAAGCCCCGAGGATACTCGCTACGGCCGGGCGTGCCTATGAGGAACGCGCCTCCCGCCGCAATTATTCCTGCACGGTCAAGGCGCCGGCCGGGACCGCCAACGCAACACGGCTCCTGCTGCCCGCAGCGCCCTCCCAGGTGCTTGTGAACGGGGTCGCCGCGGAAGGGGAGTGGGATGAAAAAAGCCGCACCCTCCTGCTTCGTTTCGAAAACGATCCGGAGGGCGTGGAACTTTCTGTCAGTTGGTAATTCCCGGTTTTACGGGATTAGACGGAAAGGCTGTTGAGCAGGTCGAGTTTTCCGTCATCCAGCAATTTCAGGATCAGTTCCCCGAAGAGGGTGTTCTGCCAGGCGAACCATTCCCGGGTGAAGTTGGAAGCGTCGTCCTTGTGGAATGACTCATGGATGAAGCCTGTCCCGGCATCGGTGCGCAGAAGCATCTCCAGGCAGGCTTTGATTTCGGCGTCATCCGTGGAGGTGAAGGCCCGCATCATGATGCTCATGGGCCAGATCATGTCGTAGCCGATGTGGGGGCCGCCGATGCCCTCGCCGGCCTTCCCGCGGAAGAAATACGGGTTGTCCGGACTCCAGACGAATTTGCGCGTGCGGCGCCAGATGCGGTCGGTCTCTTTCACGTCGCCCAGATAAGGCATGGCCAGCAGACTGGGGACGTTGGCGTCGTCCATCATCAGCGCATTGCCGAAGCCGTCCACCTCGAAGGCGTAGATTTTCCCGTATTTGGGATGCCTGACCACGGCGTGTTTCTTCAGGGCTTTCTCCACTTCCGTGGCCAGGTCGCGGCAGTCGCGGGCCAGGTCGCGGCGCCCGTTGACCGTCTCCAGGATTTCGGCGGCCTTGCGCAGCGAGGTGACGGCAAAGAAGTTGGACGGGATGAGGAATTCGAAGGTCGTGGCGTCGTCAGAGGGGCGGAAGGCCGATGCGATCAGGCCGACGGGACGGACGGGGTTGCCGAGGCCGTGGTTGGATTTGGTGTCCAGTTGGGCGGTCGTTTCCCGCTGGAAATAGTAGGGGCCGTGTCCCTGCTTGCGCTGCTGCTCGCGGAAAGTCAGCAGTGTACGGGTGATACTGCGAAGCCAGATGTCACCGAAGATGCTGCTGTCGCCGGTGGTCTTCCAATAATGATAGGCCAGGCGGATGGGGTAGCAGTGGGAGTCTATTTCCCATTTGCGCTCGTGCAGGTTGGGATTCATCTGGGTGCGGTCGCTCTGCCAGCCGGTGCCGGTCGGGCCGTCGTTGAAGGCATTGGCATAGGGGTCGATCCCGATGAGGGAAAACTGGCACAGGATGACGCCCTTGAGCATTTCCTTCAGGGCCGGGTCCTTTCCGGCGAGCCGGACATAGGGCCAGACCTGGGCGCCGGAGTCCCGCAACCACATTGCGTGGATGTCTCCCGTATAGACGAAGGTGCGCGGGTTTCCGTCCTTGTCCTTTCCGAAATGGACGGTGGTGTCGAGGGTGTTCGGGAAACAGTTCGCGAACATCCAGGCGAGTTTCGGGTTCTGCAACTGCGCGGTAACTTCGGCGATCGTCGCCTCGACGGCCTCGCTGGTAAACAGGCGGTCGGCGGGGGCGGGCCGGCAGGAAACATAGTTCTGGGCGGCGGCGGAAAGGGTCAGCGCGGCACCGCACAGCAAAAGGATCAGTTTCTTCATTTTTGTGAATCAGCTATTTCGGTCTGACAAAGATATGCAAAAAAAGATTGCCATAAAAGAGTTTGCTGTCAGGACCCGCTGGCGCCGCGTTTGCATTTCCGCCCGAAGATGCGTAAATTAGCAGAATGAAACGAATTCTGCTCCTTCTTTTTCTGCTTGCCTTTGCGGCCTCGTGCCGGCAGGCCCCGCTGCAGGGCGGTGACTGGAACCCGCCGGTGCGGGAGGCCCTGCAGGCGTTGATCCGGACGGCCGCCGCCGGGGATGATGTCTCCCGGGCCCGGTCCTACGCCGTCTTCGACTTCGACAACACCACCCTCATCGGCGACATCGAACTCGAGACGCTGGCCTATCAGATCACCCATCTGCGTTTCAGCATCCCGCCGGACGCCTTCTACAGGACCCTCCTGGCCTGCGTCCCGAACATCGACGCCCCGCTCGAAGGCTTGGATGCCGTCAGCGCCCGGATGCTGGCCACAGACCTTCTGAACGACTATCTCTATCTCTACGACCATTATATCGGGGCGGCTGAAAAAGAAGACCTGGACGCCATCCGGAAGACTCCGGACTACGCCGACTTCCGCGCGAAACTCTGGGCCCTTTCGGCCGCGGTGGACGCGACCTTCGGCTACGATGTCGGCTGCCTCTGGATCCTCCGCATGTACGACGGGATGGACAAGCGGGAAATCGCCGCGCTCGTCCGGGAAGCGGCTGTGGCGGGCCTGGAGCGCCCGCGCATCGACACGGAAACCTGGACCAGCCCCGACCTGGGCGAGGCCGGCGTCGTCCGTGCGACGGTCAGTCTGGGCCTGGGACTCACCCCGGAGATGAAGGAACTCTACCGCGCCCTGCAGGAGAGCGGCATCACGGTGTACATCTGCTCCGCCTCCATGGAGGAAGTGGTCGCCGCCGTCGCCTGTGACCCGGCCTTCGGACTGGAACTGCCCCGCGAGCGGGTCTATGGCCTCCGCATCAGCGGCGGCCAGTATGCCCCCGGCTATCCCCATTCCCACCATGAGGGCAAGGTGGAGGTCATCCGGAAATACATCGCTCCCCGGCACGGCGGCGCGGATCCGCTGCTGGTGGCCGGCGACAGCGAAGGGGACTACGACATGCTGACGGCCTTCGACGGCATGCAGGTCGGCCTGCTGCTGAACTGCGGCCGCAAGGACGATTTCGGACGCTTCGTCGAGGAAGCCCGTCCGCCCTATGTGGTCCAGGGCCGCGACCTCTCCCGCAAACAGTACCTGCGCAGTGATAAATCAAAATAGTTCCATGGAATCTCTTGCATCCGTCGCCCGGCGTTTTGCCCTCGAAGGCGACATCGTGGACATCCGCCCCCTGGGCAACGGCCTGATCAACGACACCTTTAAGGTGACGACGGCCGGCAGCGCCCCGGACTATGTCCTCCAGCGTATCAATCACGCCATCTTTCCCGACGTCTCCCTGCTCCAGGCCAATATCGAGGCCGTTACGCGGCACATCCGCGCCAAACTCGAAGCGGCGGGGGAGGACGATATCGACCGCAAGGTGCTCCGTTTCCTTCCCCGCACGGACGGCCCGCAGACCTGGGTCCAGGACGGGGGACAATACTGGCGCGTCTCCGTCTTCATCCCCGATGCCAGGACCTTCGAGACCGTCGATTCGACCTACTCCGCCTTCGCCGGCGAAGCCTTCGGCCGCTTCGAGGCCATGCTCTCCGACCTGCCGGACGCCCTGGGGGAGACCATCCCCGATTTCCACAACATGGAACTGCGCCTGCACCAACTCCGGGAGGCCGTCGCCGCCGACAGGGCATCCCGCGTGGACCTTCCGGAAAGCCGCCGCATCCTCGAGGACATGGCTCGTTATGCCGGGCGGATGTGCCGTGCCGAGCGGCTACACCGGGACGGCGTCCTGCCCAAGCGGATCTGCCATTGCGACACGAAAGTCAACAACATGCTCTTCGACGCTGACGGGAAAGTGCTGTGTGTCATTGATTTGGATACCGTGATGCCGGCCTTTGTCTTCTCGGATTTCGGCGATTTCCTCCGCACGGCGGCCAACACCCTGCCGGAAGACGACCCGCAGGTGGACGGCGTGGATTTCCGCATGGATATCTTCGAGGCCTTCACCCGCGGCTACCTGCGCGGCACGGCTTCCTTCCTGACGGATGTGGAACGGGACAATCTGCCCTTTGCCGCCTGCCTGTTCCCCTTCATGCAGGCCGTCCGCTTCTTTGCGGACTACCTCGGCGGCGACAGCTATTACAAAATCCGTTATCCGGAACACAACCTGGTGCGGACCCGCAACCAGATGCGCCTCTTCCACAGCGCCCTCTCCAAGGTCCCGCAGATGGAGGCGTTCATCGCCGCTCAATCCCGGTGCGCGTCCAGGTAGGCGCCGACGAGGGCGTGGAGCTGCTTGCGGGCTGAGGCGGCGTTGAAGGTGTGGCCGACGCCCGGCAGCACCTGGTAGTCCACGTGCCGGAACTCGTCCGCCGCCTTGTCGGCGTAGGACTGCGGCACGATGTCGTCCGCGGCGCCCTGGATCAGCAGCACGTCGCCGTCGTAGCGGGAGAGCCACTTGTAGGGGTTGAGGTTGCGGATGTCGGTGAAATAGCGGCGTCCCACGACCATGGACACGAAGTTGGTGCTGTCGGCGATGTCCTTGACCTTGGGATAGCGCTCGCGGCCGACATCGGGCAGGTTGAAGGCCGGGGCGATCAGGATCATTCCTTCCACCTCGCGGCGGAACGAGGAACCCACGAGCCCTGCCACCAGACCTCCCTGGCTATGCCCCATGAGGAAGACCTTGCCTTTGTCGGTGAAGGACTCCTTGCGGATGCGCTGGAGCACCAGTTCAAGGTCCTTGCGCTCGGTCTCGACCGACATGCCTTCGGGCAGTTCGGTGCTCCGGCTCCGGGGGCCGCCGCTGCGGAAATCGAAGGTGTAGGCCACATATCCTTTACTGGCGGCCAGGCGGCAGAGGGCGTCGCTTTCGTCGCCGTTCTGTCCCAGACCATGGCAATAGATGAGCACCGGCTTGCGTCCGAGGGTGTCCTGCGGCATGTAGGCCTTGCCGTAGATCTTGCTCAGACCTTCGTAGAAACTCATTTCCTCGATGTGGATGGCCGTGCCGTCAGAGGATTTGACGACCTTGCGCGGAGACTGGTCGGCCAGATAGGTCTTGACGCCGAAAATGCCGCCGCCCACGAGGAGGGCGACTACCGCGATGCCGATGCCGGCTTTTATTCCTTTTTTCATAGCCTGGGGGATTATTTGAGATATTCAGCGATGCCTTGTACGGCGATCTTTGCACTTTGGACGGCCTGGACCACGGTCCTGGGGCCGGACAGGAAGTCTCCGGCGAGGAAGATTTTCTCCCGGGAGGTCTGCTGGCGTCCGTTCACCTGCAGCCAGCCTTTTTCGTCCGTCCCGGGCCTGTCGTCTCCGAAGAGACTGTAATCCACGCTTTCGCTCACGGCGATGATCAGCGTGTCGAAGTCCACCTCGTGGTCGGAGCCGTCGATGATGCGGGTGACGATGCCGCCGTCCGGGCCGGTCACGTTTTCGCAGTCGCGTACCACGGCCACGCCGCGTCCCTCCCGCACCGATACCGATACGGGTACCTGGAACACGGCGAAGCGGACGCCTTCCTCCTTTGCCTGTTCCACTTCCAGGGTGTTGGCAGGCATGTTCTCAAAGGTTTTGCGGTAATAGACCCAGGTCTCGGCGCCGCTGCGCACCGCCGTGCGGCAGGCATCCATGGCCACGTTGCCGCCGCCCACGACGATGACCTTGCGGCCAAGGTCGTAGGATGCGGGGGATTCGAGGTACTGCAGGGCCGGAATTACGCAGGGAAGGTCTTCCCCGGGGATGCGCATGCGGCGGGCCTTCTCGGCGCCCCCGGCGACCAGGACGGCATCGGATTCGGCGCAGAGTTGCTCCAGGGACAGGTCGCGGCCGATCCGAACGCCGCCGCGGAAGCGGACCCCCGCTTCCAGCAGGATGCGTTCGTAGGCATCCACCCAGCGGCGGTCCAGCCGGAAGGGCGGAATCCCGTAGCGGAGCACGCCGCCCATGCGCGGGTGGGCGTCGTAGAGGGTGACCCCGAAGCCCTGCTGCCGCAGGAAAATGGCGGCGGCGATCCCGGCCGGGCCGGCGCCCACGACGGATACTTCCCGGCCCTTGTCCGGGGCCGTTTCGAGACGGACCTGTTCGAGATAGGGGAGGGAGATTTCCTGTTCCACCAGATACCAGTGGATGGGCATCTTCCGGGCATTGAGGATGCAGTGGCCGAAGCAGAGGCGGTTCCAGTCGCAGACCTGGCAGGTCAGGGCCGACAGGGGATTGTTGGCAAAGAGCAGCCGGGCGGCCTCGTCCGTCCTGCCTTCGCGGTACAGGCGCATGGCCTCGGGAACGTCCGTCCGCACGGGACAGGCGCCCGAGCAGCGGGCGTTCTTGCACAGCAGGCAGCGCTGCGCATCCAGGTCCTTGCGCAACTTGTCCAGACCGGTAAAGCGCAGGCCGCGGATGCCCACGGCTTCGGCTCCGGCCACGTTGGCGGGATTGTCGTCGATGAAGAGGCACTCCTCGGGCTTGAGGCCGTAGCGCTCCAGCAGGATCCGGTAAAAACGGGGATCGGGTTTGGCCACTTTCTCCTCGCCGGATACGATGTAGCCCTCCAGCAACTTGAGTATCGGATAGTTGCGTACGTTCGGGAAGGTCTCGGCCGACCAGTTGGTCAGGCCGAAGAGGCGGTATCCCATGGTCTTGAGTTCCTCGAGGTAGGCCCGCATGCCGGGAATCTCCCCGTTCATCATCCTGGGCCATTGCTCGGCGTACATGCGGATCTCCTTTTCCCATTCGGGGAAGAGGGCTGCGCGCTGGGCGACCCCTTCGGCAAAGGGCCGTCCGGCATCCTGCTGCGTGTTCCATTCCATGGTGCAGATATGCTCCAGGAACCAGTCCGCCTTCTCGACGCTGCCGAAATAGGGATCGTAGAGGTAGTGGGGATTCCAGTCCAGCAGGACGGCTCCGAAATCGAAGATAAGGTTGCGGATCATTGCTCGTCGGGGAGGTTATCGTCCGGAGCGGAATCCCGCATGATGCGGGACACCCGGTCGTTGTCGGAGGCTTCGGCGAGGATGCGCCGGCGCGTGAACTTGAACAGATAGAAACAGAATACCAGCAGCAGGACGGTGAACAGGCCGGAAAGGGCCGGACTGAGTTGGCTGCTGAAGACGATGGTGTCGTAGATACCGTGCAGGAGGATGGGGTAGAGCAGGATCTTGACCTTGGTGCCGGCCGGGGCGGAAGTGCCGTAGAAGTGGTTCAGGGAGTAGTAATAGCCCATGACCACGGCGAAGGCGAAATGGCCGGGAACGGCAAAGAGGGCGCGGCTCACGCTGACGGAATACCAGGAGGCGCCGGCGGCGAGAACGTACTGGAGATTCTCGAAGGTGGCGAAGCCCAGCCCCACGGCGGCGGCATAGACGATGCCGTCGTAGCGCTCGTCGAAGTGGGGATTGCGGCGCAGGAGCAGCCAGAGCATCAGCAACTTGGCGCTTTCCTCCGGCAGGGCGGCCCCGAGGAAGGAGATCCGCACGGCGTCCCGGAAACCGGTGGGCTCCAGGGTGAAATACCCCATGCTCAGGAGCGGTCCGGAGATGAGCGTAGAGACGAAGGTGGCGAGGGCGCCGAAGAGGAACCCTTTGAATACCAGGTTCTTCGGCTCAGGGTTGATGTCCTTGTGGTACACATAGTACATCAATATGAGCGCCGGCAGGGCGGCCGCGATAAAAATGGTCAACATGGTCCGCAAACAAACAAAAACAGGCAGCCCGAAGGCTGCCTTGGTACTGGGTAGGAGAATCGAACTCCTATTGCGAGATTGAGAATCTCGAGTACTAACCGTTATACGAACCCAGCGGGTTGGGATGCAAAGGTACGATATTTTTCTGATTCTCCAAATATTATTTGTATTTTTGTAAAACGAAAATTACTGTATATGGCACTGATCAAATCCATTTCCGGCATCAGGGGCACCATCGGCGGTGCACCCGGCGATGCGCTGACCCCCGTCGATATCGTCAAATTCACCTACGCCTACGCCGCCAAGCTGCGCGAGCGCCGTCCCAAGCCGGAGGGCGAGCGCTACAAGGTCGTCGTCGGCAAGGACGCCCGCCTCTCCGGCGAGATGGTCGAGAACCTCGTCGTCGGCACGCTGCTGGGCTGCGGCATCGACGTGGTCAAGGCGGGTTTCGCATCTACGCCTACCACCGAACTGGCCGTGACCTTCTCCGGGGCCGACGGCGGCATCATCCTGACCGCTTCCCACAATCCCCGTCAGTGGAACGCCCTGAAACTGCTCAACGAGAAGGGCGAATTCCTCAATGCGGCCGAGGGCCAGGCCATTCTGGACTGTGCGGCGGCGGAGGACTACGATTTCGCCACGGTCGATGAGATCGGTGTAGTGGAGGAAAGGGATTTCACGGATGAACACATCCAGGCCGTGCTCGACCTGCCGGCCGTGGACCTTCAGGCCATCCGGAACGCCCGTTTCCGCGTGGTGCTCGATGCCATCAATTCCGTAGGCGGCATCATCATGCCACGTCTGCTGGACCGTCTCGGCGTGCAGTGCATCGGCATCAACTGTGAGCCGACGGGCGATTTCGCCCACAATCCCGAGCCGCTTCCGCAGAACCTGACCGACCTGTCCGGGACGGTCGTCCGCGAAAAGGCCGACCTGGGCATCAGCGTCGATCCGGACGTGGACCGTCTGGCGTTCATCTGTGAGAACGGCGATCCTTTCGTGGAGGAAAATACCCTCATCGCGGTCGCGGACTACCTTTTCGCCCGCGCGGAAGGCGAGGCGAAGCGGACGGGGAAGACCCTCGAAGAGGTCGTGGCCCCGTACAAGCCCGTCGCCTGCAGCAACCTCTCTTCCTCGCGCGGACTGCGCGACGTGGCCGAAGCCCATGGCGGCTCCTATGCGGCCGCGGCGGTCGGCGAGGTGAACGTGACCACGCGGATGCAGGAGGTCGGTGCCCTGATCGGCGGCGAGGGCAACGGCGGAGTCATCTACCCGGGCAGCCATTATGGACGTGACGCTATGGTGGGCGTCGCCCTGTTCCTGAGCAACCTGGCGCGGCGCAAGTGCTCCGTTTCCGCCCTCAAGGCATCCCTGCCGCAGTACGCCATTGCCAAGAACCGCATCGAACTCTCGGACAAGTCGCTCATCGACAGGATTCTCTCCGAACTGCAGCGCATCTATGCGGCCGAGGACGTCAATACCCTCGACGGGGTCAAGATTTCCTTCGAGGCCGAACGCAAATGGGTCCATCTGCGCCGTTCCAACACCGAGCCCATCATCCGCATCTACGCCGAGGCCCCGACCATGGCGCAGGCGGAGGCCCTTGCCGGCGAGGTGATTGACGTGGCCCGCAAGATCATCGGCTGATGTTCAGTTTCCGCACCACGCCGCTGGAGGACCAGCTCGACCGGGCGCTGCTGAACGGCCGGGTGGGCTGTTTCTGTACCCAGAACTGCTGGGATACCTCGCGGGACCGTTATATGTATCAACTCTTTGCGGACAGGGGCAATCTGGAAGTGGTCTTCAATCCCCGGGATGCGGAACTGACGCCCGGCACCAACCATATTGCCTTCGAGCCGGAGCAGTTGCAGGGCCTGGCCGCCGTCGTCGTGGAGATCCAGGACGTGGGCGCCCGTTATTTCAATTACACCCGCGACGTTTTCCGCCTGATGGGCGAACTCGTCCGGATGGGGGAAAACGCACCCGCCCTGTATGTGGTGGACCATATCAATCCGGCCGGCCGCTATGTCGAGGGTTCCATCCCCTCCGGTCCCGCCGAGGACTTCGTACCGAAGGTGGCCCACCGCCACGGCCTGACCCTGGGGGAACTCTGTAACCTGTATTACAGCGAAATCGGGGCGAAATTCCCCCTGCACGTCATCTCGGCGCTGGCTTCGGACGCTACGCGCCAACTGATGCCCTGGACCATCGCGCCCGCCTCGGACATCCCGGGGATGTTTACCTGTTACATGTATTCCGGCGGCGGCCTGTGGAACAATACCACCATCACCCCGGCCATCGGTACGGCCCGGCCCTATGAGTATTTCGGCGCCCCCTTCATCAAACCGGTCATGGAGACCCTTCCCATGCCCGAAGGCGTGCTCATGCGCAACTGTTCCTTCACGCCGTCGGCGGGGCAGTATGCCGGACAGCGCTGCTATGGCTACCAGATCATGCTTGCCCCGGGTGCGGAATACCACTCCCTGCTCCATACCCTGCAACTGATGCGCTACTTCCTGGGACGCTATTCCCAGTTCGAAATCCATCCGGAGTTCTACCGCAAACTCGCCGATCCCGTCCTGGCTTCCTATCTGGCCGGAGAGATCTCTTTCCAGGATGCCCGTGAGCATGTCAAGACCGAGGAGCAGAAATGGATCCGCAAGGCCAAACGCTTCTCCCTCTACGACGACCTGCCGCTGCGGATGAAATAATTTCGGGACTTTCCTTGGCGGATTGCCGGGAAATGCGTATATTTGCAGGCTCAAACGAGAAACTAGTTTATTTATTATACCATGAAGAAAGGAATTCATCCCGAAACCTACCGTCTTGTAGCTTTCAAGGATATGTCGAACGACACCGTGTTCGTCACCCGTTCCTGCGCCACCACCAAGGAGACCCTGAACGTCGATGGTATCGAATACCCTGTCGTGAAGCTTGAGATTTCCAACACGTCTCATCCCTTCTACACCGGCAAAGTCAAACTCGTGGACACCGCCGGCCGCGTCGACAAATTCTACCAGCGTTACAAGAACCGCCAGAAGTAATTCTTTCCGGCGTCAAGATAGGAAAAACGGCTTCCCGCAAGGCGGGGAGCCGTTCTTTTTTTGCATCCTTCCGGGAAGGTAGAAAGACCCTGTTATACCATGAGGGCGCCGACGAGGCCGAGGATGGCGTAGAATTCCGGAAGGGCCGCGTAGATCAGCGTGTTGGTGAACACGTTGTGACCCTGGGAAATGCCGACGATACCGTTGGCGCAGACCTGGCCCTGACGGATGGCCGAGAGCATGCACACGAGGCCGACGCTCAGGCCGACACCGAAGACGATGGCAGGATTTTCCATGCTGCGCATCATGAAGAAGGCGACGAAGCCGTAGATACCCTGCGTAGCCGGGAGGGCGGAGAGTACCATGTAGTTACCGGAGGCTTCCGGTTTTTTCTTGAGGGCGCCTTCAGCGGCGTTGCCGGCGATGGTAGTACCGATGGCGGAGCCGATGCCCGCGAGGGCGAGGACGAGTCCGAGTCCGAGATAACCGAGAATGAGTTCCATAATGTAAAATTGATTTTATTGATTATTATTTCTTTAAAGGGTTGAAATTGCGGCCGCTTCCTTCGTAGCCGGAGTTCTTGAAGAACTCCAGGAAGTTCAGTCGCAGCGGGTGGACGAAGGCGCCCAGGGCCGCCATGGCGATGTTGAGCGTGTGTCCCACGAGGACCACTAGCACGAAGGGGATCCAGAGCACATAGGACGACCCGTCGCCGAGAATCATCGCGCCGATGTCGTTGAAAGCCTTTCCGAGCATCGCGCCGGCAAGCCCGAGGGCGTAGAGACGCAGGTAACTCAGGACGTCGCCGAGCAGGCCGGTGACCGTGTTGTAGGTCTCCCAGAGGCCCGCGCCGATGTTCAGCAGCGGATTGCGGTGCAGGTCGTTGAGGAGGAAGATCCCCAGGGCCGAGAGCACGCCCAGTCCGATGACGATCCACTTGGTCAGGTCCTTGTCGAGGACGCCGGCCAGGGCGAAGCCGCCCACGATCACGCCGCCGACGATCAGCAGGGTCCAGCCCCAGGTGCCGAGGCAGTTCAGGAAGCCTTTCGTGCGGGTCTCATGGATGGTCTTGACCACCATGGCAAGGCTGATATGGACGATACCGACCACCAGCGCGAGGACCATGGTGCCGTCGTATCCGGCGATCTTGCCCGGCAGGAAGATTCCCTGGATGGGGGCGAAGATGCTCCAGGAGGCGATGTCCATCGAGAAGAAGGTGTGGAAGAGGAAACCGATGACGGTCGTTCCGATGCCGAGGGTCACCACCAGGGGCGAGAGATCCTTGAAACTTTCCGCCTTGCGCAGGAGCAGGCCCAGGACGATCAGAATCAGTCCGTAGCCGCAGTCGCCCATGCAGAAGGCGAAGAACAGCAGGAAGAACACCGAGATGAAGGGCGTGGGGTCGAAACCGTCGTAGGCCGGGCGGCCGTACATGTCGGTCAGGACCTCGAACATCCGTACGAATTTGTTGTTCCGCAGGCGGATGGGCGGGTTTTCCTCCACGGAGGCCGGGTCGGCGGCGTAGAAGACGCCCATGCGGTCGAGACAGGCCTGGACGGCCGCATCGTCCTCCACGGGGGCGTAGCCGACGAAGGTCACGACGTGGTCTTCCGCGGCCGTTTCGGCGCTCACGCCGGCCAGGTAGCGGTCCAGGTCGCCCAGTTGGGCGCGGCAGGCCGCTTCCAGTTCTTCGGCGCGCGCCTGCAGGCCGGCCGCACGGGAGAGCAGGGCCTGCTCTTCTTCCTGCAGACGGTCCAGGCGGGCCTGGACGGCCTCGCAGGAGGTTTTCGGCGCGGGGACTTCGTCCGGCAGGGAATCTTCGCCGACCACCACCAGAAAGACCCTTCCGCCCTCGCGGGCGACGACTTCCAGCGCGTACTCGGAAGCCCATTCCTCCCGGAAGGACTTCTCGGAGACGACGTGGAAGTGGACGGGAGCGCCGGCGCGGGCCAGCCCCTCCAGGGCGGCGGGGTCGAAAGCCCCCCAGGCCTGGACGGCGGCCAGTTCCTTCTCCGCGGCCTTGCGGGCCTCGCGAAGGGCCGAGAGTTGGTCCAGAAGGTCTTTTACGGCTGTTTCCAGTTCTCCTTCCACCGGCTGGGGAACGATGCCTTCGGGAATCTGGATTTTTTCCAGGGACTCTTTCAGGCCTTTGTATTTTTCTGCCACGGCCAGCATCGCGCCGCTTCGTTCATCGACGGGCTTGACGCTGCGGGTGATATCCACCAGGCCGAGTTCCTGGATCCTGTCCAGGAAACCTTCTTCTTCTCCGCGAAGGAGAATGAAGGCGTAGCGGGTCATTTTTCCTATCATAGGACAGAGGCCTCCTCTTCCTCGGCGTGGCGTTGCTTGACAATCTTGCTGGAAGCCTTGGAGAGGTTCTCCTCGTCTTCCATGTAGCGTTTGATCTTGCGGATGGCTTCCTTGTAGCCGGGAATCTGGACTTTCTCGTAGAGGTTGACCTTCTGGGTGGTCTTCTTCCGCTGGTACTCGAGGATCCGGGCGCATTCCTTCCATACCTCCGACTCGATGCCGAGCCGGCTCAGTTCCTGGAGGATGCGCACGCCGTCGGCATACCAGGCCGGTTTGACGAAGGCGTTGAAGGGCAGGATCTCGTAGTGGATGTCGCCGAGGGCCGGGACCTTGACACCGGCCACTTTGGCCGTATAGAGGTCCACGTCCGTGATGCGGATCAGTCCCGGCTGGAATTCGTTCCAGAGGGAGGCGAGATAGTCGTAGCGCTGCAGGGATTCTTCCAGTTCCGCAAGGACGCGCGCAGAACGGTCCTTGGCCTTACGCACCTCCATCCGCAGGGCGCTCTCCTTGTTCTGAAGGGTCGGGAGGGCGTTCTGGCGGACCTTGAGCTGCTTGCCCAGGTTGTTCAGGGACGTCTTGTTATATTGGAACTTAATCGCCATATTGTTTTTCGGGATTCCCGGTCAGGCCGGGAATGACGTTTATGCTTTTTTCGGGATTCCCGGTCAGGCCGGGAATGACGTTTATGCTTTCCAGTATTTTTCGATGAGGGCGTTCTTGATGCCGGTCTCGGCCTTGGAGAAATACTTACCGAACAACTCCCAGGCGGTGTCGAGCATCTCTTCGATGCGGATGTTGACGTCGATCGAGAGCAGGCGGGTGGCGTATTCCTTCGCATAGGCCAGGCAGCGGTGGTCGTAGTCGGAGAGGTCGAAACCGTTCTCCAGCTTGGTCTTCGCGTTCTGGGCATCGGCATAGAGGCGGACGCCGGCGTTCATCACCTGGCTGTGGTCTTCGCGGGTCTGCTTGCCCTGGACCAGCTGCTTGAGCCGGGACAGGGAACGGAAGGGGTCGATGATCACCTTGCCCGAGTCGGAGTCGGCGCGCAGGAAGAGCTGGCCTTCCGTGATGTAACCGGTGTTGTCCGGGATGGCGTGGGTGATATCGCCGTCGTTGAGGGTCGTCACCGCGATGATGGTGATGGAACCGCCGGAAGGCAGCTGCACGGCCTTCTCGTAGATCTTGGCGAGGTCGGAATAGAGCGAACCCGGCATGGAGTCCTTCGACGGGATCTGGTCCATACGGTTCGAAACGATGGACAGGGCGTCGGCGTAGAGGGTCATGTCGGTCAGCAGCACCAGCACCTTCTCGTTCTTGTCGGCGGCGAAATACTCCGCGGCCGTCAGGGCCATGTCCGGGATGAGCAGGCGCTCGACCGGCGGCTCTTCCGTCGTGTTGACGAAGGAGATGATCTTGTCCAGGGCGCCCGCCGCTTCGAAACTGTGGCGGAAGAAAAGGTAGTCGTCATTGCTCAGGCCCATGCCGCCGAGGATGATCTTATCGACGTCGGCACGCAGGGCTACGTCGGCCATCACCTGGTTGTAAGGCTGGTCCGGGTCGGCGAAGAAAGGAATCTTCTGGCCGGAGACGATGGTGTTGTTGAGGTCGATGCCCGCGATGCCGGTCGGAATCAACTGGGACGGCTGGCGGCGCTTGTACGGGTTGACGGAAGGTCCGCCGATCTGGCGCTCCTCGCCCTCGATCTCGGGACCGCCGTCGATCGGGTGGCCGTAGGCGTCGAAGAAGCGGCCGGAGAGCTGATCGCTCACGTGGAGGGTAGGCGGCGCTCCGAGGAAGGTGATTTCCGCATTGGTCGGGATGCCTTCCGTGCCGGAGAACACCTGGAGGGTCACCATATCGCCCTTGGTACGCACGATCTGTGCGAGACGGCCGTGGACGATGGCCAACTCGTCGTTCGCCACACCGGTGGCCTTCAGGGAGACGGTCGCCTTGGTGATGGCTTCGAGTTGCGTGTAGATTTTCTGGTATGCCTTAGTTGCCATTTTCTTCGAGCAGGTTATTGAGTTCGGCCAGATAGGCTTCGAAACTTTCGCTGTGGAATTCGGAGTAGTTCATCTGGCGGATGGTGTTGATCATGTTCTTGAAGTAGTCGCGGCACTTCTCGTAGTCGGCGAAGTCGAAATCGCGGTCGCAGATGCCCAGCAGGATGTCCAGCATATACTTCTGGCGTTCGATCGGGCAGAGGCTGTCCACCGGGTCGAAGGCGTCCTGCTGCAGGAAGCAGAAGTCGATCAGTTCGCTCTTCCAGAAGGTCACGTGGTAACTCATCGGCACGCCGTCGTCACCGAGGATGTTGATCTGGTCGGCGGCTTCACGGCCCCGGCGGACGATGTTCTTGGCCTTGGCGATGTTGTCCACCCAGCCGGCCTCGACGGTCTCGTCGAGATAGGCCTTGATTTCGGGATACTCCAGGTATTTGGAGTAGGAGTCGATCGGGTTGACGGCCGGGTAACGCTTCTGGTCGGCGCGGTTCTGCTCCAGGGCGTAGAAGCAGCGGGCGGCTTTCTTGGTGGATTCGGTCACCGGCTCCTTGAGGTTGCCGCCGGCCGGGGAGACCGTCCCGATGAAGGTGACGGCGCCGGTCTGACCGTTGTTCAGGATCACCACGCCCGCGCGGGCGTAGAAGTTGGAGATGATGGCGGAAAGGTCCACGGGGAAGGCGTCGGCGCCCGGGAGTTCCTCCATACGGTTGCTCATCTCGCGGAGGGCCTGGGCCCAGCGGGAGGTGGAGTCGGCCAGCAGCAGGCAGCGCAGACCCATGGCGCGGTAGTATTCGCAGATGGTCATGGCCGTATAGACGGAGGCCTCACGGGCGGCGACCGGCATGTTGGAGGTGTTGCAGATGATGGTGGTACGCTCCATCAGGTGACGGCCCGTGTGCGGGTCGATGAGTTCGGGGAACTCGGTGAAGATTTCCACCACCTCGTTGGCGCGTTCGCCGCAGGCGGCCATCACGATGACGTCGGCCTCGCCCTGCTTGGCGATGGCGTGCTGGAGGACGGTCTTGCCGCAGCCGAAAGGACCGGGGATGAAGCCCGTACCGCCTTCGGCGATGGGGTTGAAGGCGTCGATGACGCGGACGCCGGTCTCCATGATGCGCTGCGGACGCGGTTTCTCGCGGTAGGCCCGGACGGCCACCTTCACCGGCCAGCGCTGGGTCATGGTGACGGGGACGTCCTCGCCCCGCTCGTCGGTGAGCACGGCGATGACGGTGTCAACGTTGTAGGAGCCGGCCTCCTTGACGGTCTTGACCGTGTATTCGCCCTTGAAGGAGAAGGGGACCATGATCTTGTGGGGAAGCCAGCCTTCCTTGACCTCGCCGAGCCAGTCGGCCGCGATGACTTTGTCACCGGGCTTGGCCAGGGGCGTGAAGTCCCACAGTTTTTCTCGGTTCAGGGCGTCGGTGTATTCGCCCCGCTTGAGGAAGACGCCCTCCATGGTGGTCAGGTCGTTCTGCAAGCCGTCATAGACGCTTGACAGCAGGCCCGGCCCCAGGGTGATTTCCAGCATCTTGCCCTCGAACTCCACGCGGTCGCCGTTGCGCAGGCCGCGGGTGCTCTCAAACACCTGAATCTGGGCGTTTTTCCCGTTGACCTTGATCACTTCGGCCATCAGGGAATCCCCGCCCAGGGTGATGAAACAGAGTTCGTTCTCGGCCACCGGCCCGTCCACGAGGACGGTCACCAGGTTCGAGACGATGCCTGTAACAATTCCAGTAGTCTTTGCCATATCGATATTGTTGTTATTTGTCAGTGAATTCCACGCCCTTGAAGGTGCCGCGGACCTCGGAGACCAGTTTGCGGAAAAGTTCGCGGCCGGTCTGCTCGTCCAGGGAGAGCCAGCGGTCCACGATGTGGAGTTTGGCCAGGTAGCCGAGCACGGCTTCGATGTCGAAATAGTGGAAGGTGGTCAGCCGGTCCACTTTCTCCCATACGGCCTCGTCCAGGGCTCTTTCCCGGGCCAGCAGGTCCTCATGGGCGAGGGCGGCTTCCACCTCGGCCTCCTCTTCGAACTCGCCGCCGGTGAAGCGGTAGCCGTCGATGTCCACGTCGGTGTCGTCCTCGCCGCCCAGGCCCGTCATGACGTCCTGCAGGGCGTCACGGCCCAATTCACGGTTGAGGTAGCGGACCTTGGCGTTGCGCAGGTTCAGGTCGAAGCGGAAATACTCGCGCAGGAAACGGCGGGGGCTCCGGAGCGCTTCGGCGAAGAAGTCTTCCGTGAGCTGCTCCTGGTCGAAGCCGCGCAGGAGGAAGTCCACCAGCGCGTTGTCCCGCTCGGAGAGGTTCGGACGGATTTCATCCACCACGGCCTGGAATCCCTCGCCGCCGGCATACTTGTAGTCGAGGGTGAGGTAGGGCAGCCCGGAGATGATGTACTCGAAATTGCTCATTTCCTAGCCGAACAGGAGTTTCTTCGTGGTGGGACGCAGGTAACTGCTGATCAGTTCCTGGAAGGTCTCGTCGGTCAGGCTGACGAACCAGCCGCCGTCCTTGGGACCGATGGTCAGGCCGCCGGAAATCTTCTTGGAGAAAGTGGCCTCCACAGGGGCGCCCAGCACTTTGCCGAGTTCCTTCTTGACAAAGGGCTCCAGGGCCGCCTGCATGGAAGCGGGCAGGACCAGGGAGAGGTCGGAAGCACCCTCGGCGCTGAAGCGCTCGGCCACGGCCTTGATAATGCCCTGGACAAACTCGGGAGCGGTCATCGCATCCTTCACCTGGGTGTCGGTCAGACGGGTGACAATCAGGTTTTCGATGTCCTGGCGGGTGGCGAGCAGGCTCTGGGAAGCCGCCATCTTGAGGTCACCCTCCACCTTGGTCTTGTAGTCTTCGGCCTCGCGGCGGGCGCGGGCGACGATGGCCTCGGCCTCCTTGCGGGCTTCGGCGGTGATGCGGTCGGCTTCCTGGCGGGCTTTGGCGAGGATTTCTTCCCCTTCGGCCTGGCCTTTGGACAGACCCTCCTGGTAGAGGCGGTCGGTCAGTTCTTGCAGTTTGGTCAGCATATTTGGATAAATGGTTATAATCTGCTATAAAATATCGCGTAAAGTTACGCTTTTTAAAGCACATTACCAAATATAATGCGCCCGCGCGTGAGAAATAAAGGGAGGGGAAAGGGAAGCCGGCAGCCCTATTTGACGGGGTCCTCCGCCTCTTTCTGAAGGACAAGGGCTTGCAGGACAGCGTCTTCGCTCATCCCGCGACGGGCGGCGTAGCGGCTCAGTTGTTCCGGGGAGATTTCCGCGATGGGAACCCTGGCGGAATGCCGCTGGATAAACACCATCCCGTAGTGGCGGCCGTCCTCCGGACTGATGCCGGGCGTGAGGATGTCGGCGATGTCGCGGCGGAGACTCCGGTCGGGGCAGAGCGGCGTCCCGGCTTCGACGAGGCTGACGCAGACGTCCTTCGGAATTTTGCCGCGGCCCCGGAGCAGGGCGGCGAGGCTGCCTCTGACCCCGCTGCGCAGGGCCTTGCGGAGCGCTTCGCTGAGTGCGCCGCCTATTCCCGTCATGCGGATGGAGAAGAATCCGACCGGGCCCAGGAAGGTCTGGGTGATATGGGGGACGAAATCCGCGAGGGAGAACTTTTCGACGAAGCCTTCCAACTGGGTGGCTTTCTCCTGCCGGAGCATGGGCAGGGAATGTGAAGTGCCGTCAGGCAGGCGGACCTGGATGCAGTCGTCCTCCGAGTAGGCCGCGCAGAAACGGACCTGGACCAGGGCTCCCAACTGGGGCGCGATGGATTCGATTTCCTTGCGGAGTTTGTCCAGCAGGGCGTTGCCCGGGCCGCCGCGGGGCAGGCGGCGCCTGTTTTTTCCCTGACGGCAGCCGGCCGCGCGCAGGGTCTCTTTCCAGTCGATGGCGTCGATGATGGGCTTGGCGCCGATCTGGAAGGTCCCCGAGGGCGGAAGCCCTTGCGCGCTGTCGATATAGAGCCGGGAGCGGAAGACCGATTTCCCCTTGCTGGGCCGCTCGCCGTAACCGGCATGCCGGAGTTGGTCGCGGACTTCGGTCAGGTGGCGGTCCCTCGCTTCCGCCTCGCGGAATTTTTCGGGCTCCCTGCGGAGCCGGGTGGCTTTGAGCGTCAGGTCGTCGGCGGTCTCCGCGTGGAAGACGCTGGCATAGACCGGAGCCAGCCGAAGGGTTGTATGAAGGGCGTCAGAACCCTTTCCGGAGAGGATCAGCGGGATTTGTCTCCCGGTTTCCGCCAGCGCCCGGCACAGAATCTCCGCCTGCCAGCGCACTTCTTCCGTTGCGCCGCAGAGGCAGAGCAGGTCGGCCTCCCGCGCGGCCGCCGCCGGACAACTCATCAGCGGGGCGGGCCCGTCCACGTCGAAACCGGCGCTCCGCAGGGAAATGGCGGCCAGCCAGGCCTCTCGGCCCTGTCGTTCGCCCCGGGGCGTAAGCAGGACGGCTTTTCCGCGGGGCTCTGCGGGCGCTTCGGAAAGCGCCTGCGGCCGGAGGTCCGTCAAGGCGGTCGCCGTGGCGCAGATATGGGCGGGCGTCGTGCCGAGTCCGCCGCCTGCGATGTGGATAAGTCCGCCCTGGGCGATGGTGTAGAGGTGATGGGCGTTCTGTTCGGCGTGTTCGTCGAAGGTGCTGCGGCCCGCCGCGACGGTCGCGTCCAGGCAGCAGACCCGCCGGCAGGGGAACAGGCGCCCGGCCTGCTTGAGCAGGGTGCGCATCCCGTCTATCTTGCCGGGACCCTCGAAGCCGAAACCCATCAGCGGAATCCCCTCCAGCAGGGTGGCATATTCCTGCAGGGAATGTGCGGAAAGCAGATTGCCATAGCGGTCCCTGGGGTCGAGCGTCACCACCAGCGGGAGGCGTTTGCGGCGGATTTTCCGCCAGGCATCCAGGAAGGCGCGCAGGTTGACGGGGTCGCCGCAGCGTCCCAGCCAGTAGCAGTCCACGCCTCCTTTCGCCAGGGCGAGGAGTTGTTCGTGATAGGCCGCTGCGACCTCCCCGTAGCCGGGGCTGCCGGGATAGCGGGGCGCCAGGTCCAGGGAGACGGGGGTGGTGCCGAGCGTGCCGGCCACCCGGATTTGCCGCACGGGCAGTTCGAGGCCCTCCGTCTCCAGGACGGTCCGGCGCTCCCGCTCCAGGCGGGCGTTCTCCGCGTCGGCGACCCCGCGGGCGATGCGGGCCCCTTCCAGGGCCATCTCCGCTGCCACGCCGGCCAGCCCGTACGGGGCCTGGGAAAGACGGTCGGATCCGCGGGTGTTGGTGCGGAGCAGTTCCGCCCCCGCCTCCACATATTCCTTGTGGAGGGCGGCCACGTGCCGGGGCGCCGTCAGGTTGAGGACATCCAGATTGCCCCGCAACTCGACCCCGCTCCCGGCAAAGCGTTCTCCCCGGAAAACACACTCATCCGCATAGGGCGGCAGCCCCATGGCGCCGTCCGTGATCCAAATCCCCGGCATCAAAGAATGGACAGCAGTTCGAATATCAACAGACCCAGATAGTTACCGATTGCATATCCGACGATGCCGATGGTCAGGCCGGGCAGCAGGACATTGCGGTTCTTCATGGCTGCGGCCACCATCGGGACAAAGGGCGGGGAATTGATATAGGTCACGCTGGTGATCACCATCGTGTCGGCGTCGATCTTCAGGATCTTGGCAAACAGCGTATGGAGCAGCAGCGAGCCGAAGACGATCAGGGTGATGTAGCCCAGGATGCCGATGCTGCCGGTGAAGTCGATCTTGCTCAGGTCGGCCATGGAAGCCACCACCATACTGAAGATGTAGATCAGGTACATGCCGATGTCGTAACTGTACTTGAGTTTGCGGACGGGCTTGAGGAAAGAGGCCCCGATACCCAGGGAGGTGAGCATCAGGATAAAGACCATCATGAAGATATCCGTCTTGACCGCCTTGTTGATCAGGGTCGCGACGCCGAAGGACACGCCGAAAATGAGGATGGTGGCGCCGAAGGATCTGGCGGCGCTCCAGAGGCCCTCTTTGGTGAAGAGGCCCTTGTAGGGATTCTCCTTCTGCCTGGCCACTTCCCGGGCGAGGATGGCCTCGTCTTCGGCCGTGACGGCCTGGAGACTGTGGTTGGGCAGGAATTTGCGGAACAGTTTGACGCCCACGGAAACGAGGAACATCAGGTAGGTGAAGCAGACGATCATGTCGAAGGTGTTGGCCACCACGAAGGATTCCTCCGGGACGCCGAGCATCTTCTGGATGGAAGCCATGTTGACGGTGCCGCCGGTGTAGGAGCCGGTGAGCATGCCACCCACGCGGGCCGCGTACTGCGGATCGTCGGCGGAAACGATCATCTTGCCGAATACCAGGTAGCCGACCACCAGGGCGATGACTACGGCCACCAGGCCGGAGATCATGCTCAGCAACTGGTCGCGCGTGTCGCTCTTGCGGAACACGCAGCCGAAGAGCATCAGGGGGATGGCCAGGGGCACCATGATGCTGTTGAGGATATTCTGCACCCGCGGCATCTCCTCGGGGAAGAGGGGAATGCCCAGCAGGCTGAGGTTGCCGATGGCGGCACCCACGAAATAGAGGGTGACGATGGGACCGAGTTTCTCCAGCCAGGTGAATTTCCTGCAGAGTTTGAGCACGAGGGCCGGCGTCAGCAGGAACATGAGCACCAGGAGAATGGTTTTGACGATTGCCATATCAGATAGGTTTTAGTATTTATCCGAGGAAACTGAGGAGGATACCCGCGGCGACGGCCGAACCGATGACGCCGGCCACGTTCGGGCCCATGGCGTGCATGAGCAGGTGGTTGGAGGGATCGATCTCGCGGCCGACCACTTCCGAGACGCGGGCGCTGTCGGGCACCGCGCTCACGCCGGCATTGCCGATGAGGGGGTTGATCTTCCGGGCGGGGTTCTTGATGAAAAGGTTCATCAATTTGACGAAGAGCACGCCGCAGGCCGTGGCGATGACAAAGGATAGCAGGCCCAGGCCGAAAATCTTCAGGGAGTTGAGGCTCAGGAACTTGTCTGCCTGCGTCGAGGCGCCGACGGTGAGGCCGATGAGGGTGGTGACCACGTCGATGAGCGGGCCGCGGGCCGTCTCGGCCAGCCGCCGGGTCACGCCGCTTTCCTTGAGCAGGTTGCCGAAGAAGAGCATACCCAGGAGGGGCAGACCGCTCGGCACGATGAAGGCCGTGATGAGGAAGCCCACGATAGGAAAGATGATTTTTTCCTTCTGGCTGACCACGCGCGGGGCGGGCATGCGGATGCGGCGTTCCTTGTCTGTGGTCAGCAGGAGCATGATGGGCTTCTGGATCACCGGCACGAGGGCCATGTAGGAGTAAGCGCTCACGGCGATGGCGCCCATCAGGTCCGGGGCCAGTTTCGAAGAAAGGAAGATGGCCGTGGGGCCGTCCGCGCCGCCGATGATGCCGATGGCGCCGGCCTCATTGGGCATGAAGCCCATGGACAGGGCCAGCAGGTAGGCGCCGAAGATGCCCATCTGGGCGGCCGCCCCGATGAGGATGAGGCGCGGCTGGGAAATCAGGGCCGAGAAGTCGGTCATGGCCCCGATGCCCAGGAAGATCAGCGGCGGATACCAGCCCTGCCTGACCCCCTGGTAGAGGATGTTCAGCACGGAGCCGTCCTCGTAGATGCCGATGTTCAGGCCCGGGAACATGGGGATGTTGCCGATCACCATACCGAAGCCGATCGGCACCAGCAGCATCGGTTCCCATTCCTTGACGATGGCCAGGGTGATGAACACGATGCCGATGCCGATCATCACCAGGTTCTGCCAGGTGCAGTTGGCGATGCCGGTGTACTCCCAGAATTGTTGCAGGCTGCTGATAATCTGTTCCATACAACTATGCGATGGTCACGATGTCAGCCCCTTCGAGCACGGAGTCGCCCTTGGAAACGTGGATGGCGGTGACGGTGCCGTCGGCGTCGGCGGAGATCTCGTTCTCCATCTTCATGGCTTCGATGACGGCGATCTTCTGCCCGGCCTTGACGGCCTGGCCTTCCTTGACGGACACTTCGATGATGACGCCGGGAAGCGGGGACACCACCTTGCGGCCAGCGCCGGCGGGTTTGGCGGCGGGGGCGGCGGGAGCCGGTGCGGCAGCGGCGGCTGGCTGGCTTGCCTGCGGCTGGGGAGCCGGGGCGGCGGGGGCGGCTGCGGCGGGATCCGGCAGTTCCACCTCGTAGGCGGCGCCGTTCACGGTGACGCTGGCTTTCTTTCCTTCGACGGCGCCGATGGCGACTTCGTAGTCTTTTCCGTTAATCTTGAAACGATAGGTCTTCATGTTATCGGGGTAATTTTCTGAAATTCAATTCTTTGTTGTTCCACTGCGGGGAGACGGGCCCATAGGTGAGGACGTAGGTCTCCGCATCGTGGACGGAGTCGTTCAGGTACAGATGGAGGGCCAGGGCGATGGCGGCATAGACCTCGCCACCCTGTTCCATGTCCAGGGCCAGGGCGACGGCGGCGGCCACTTCTTCGTCCGGGGCCTTGGACGGGCGGAGGCGCGGGATTCGGGGCTTTTTGGGACTGAAGAGGTTCGCGAAGAGGAACCACAACAGGGCCAGGGCGGCGAAGACCACCGAAATCGACACCAGGGCGAGAATCAGGCCGTGAGGGTCCTTGTGGGCCATGATCTGGCCTTTCGTCTCGGCGTCGGGGTCTTTGTTGACCATGCGCGGGGACGGGTCGGCCGCTTCGGGCATCACCTCGTACACCTTTTCCCGCAGGTCGACCGCCTTTTTGACGACGGATTTGCCCTGCGGCAGGGCGGCGGGCACCGGGAGCGAATCCACGATGGTGCGGCCGTCGTTGCTGACCAGATACACCGTGGCGCCGGGCCGGAGGGTGAATCCGGCGTAGAAGGTGCCGTCGCTGCCGCAGCCGGACGCGTAGAAGACCACCGTCTGTCTCGGACCGAGTTTCGTGCTGCGGTCCCAGGCGGGGATCAGGCTTTTGCGCAGGTTGTCGCGGTCGTCGGTGAGGAAGCATCCGCCGTAACTCACCGTGCCGGTGGAGGTATTGTAGAGTTCAATCCAGCCGGTGCGACGGCCGTAGTCGTCCACCAGGGACGTGCTGTCCGGCTCGGGCATGACCTCGGAGATAACGAGGTCGCGGACGTTCTGCGCGCCCAGGACGCAGGTCGTCAGCAGGCCGGCGGCAAGGAGGGTCAGGCGTTTCATTACAGCGGGAGGTTGTCGTGTTTTTTGGCGGGGACATCCTGCCGTTTGCCGCGGAGTTGCTCCAGGGCGCGGATCACGCGCCAGCGGGTGTTGCGCGGCTCGATGACATCGTCGATATAGCCCTTCTGGGCGGCCTGGTAGGGATTGCTGAACAGGTCGACGTATTCCTGCTTCTTCTCCTCGAAGATGGCCTGGGCATGTTCCGGGTCGGCCTTGATGTCCTTGGCGTAGAGCACGTTCACGGCTCCGTCGGCTCCCATCACGGCGATTTCGGCCGAGGGCCAGGCGTAGTTGAGGTCGCCGCGGAGTTGCTTGCAGCTCATCACGATGTGGGCGCCGCCGTAGGACTTGCGCAGGGTCACGGTGACCTTCGGCACGGTGGCCTCGCCGTAGGCATAGAGGAGTTTGGCGCCGTTGGTGATCACGGCCCCGTATTCCTGCTGGGTGCCGGGCAGGAAGCCCGGGACATCGACCAGGGTCACCAGCGGGATGTTGAAGGCGTCGCAGAAGCGGACGAAACGCGCCCCCTTGCGGGAAGCGTTGATGTCCAGCACGCCGGCCAGCACCTTGGGCTGGTTGGCGACGATGCCCACGCTGCGGCCGTTCATGTGGGCGAAGCCCACGATGAGGTTGCGGGCGAAGTCGCGCTGCACCTCGAGGAAACGGCCCTCATCGACGATGCTGCCGATGACCGCGTACATGTCGTAGGCCTGGTTGGGATTGTCGGGGATGATCCCGTTGAGGGCGTCGTCAACCCGGTTGTAGGGGTCGGCGGTGGGCCGCAGGGGCGCTTCCTCGCGGTTGTTCTGCGGCAGGAAGGAGAGCAGTTCCTTGATCGTGGCGATGCCTTCCTCCTCGCTGTCGGCGGCAAAATGGGCCACGCCGCTTTTGGAGGCATGGACGCTCGCCCCGCCCAGTTCTTCCTGGGTGACATTCTCCCCGAGCACGCTCTTGACGACGGCCGGACCGGTCAGGAACATGTAGGAGGTGTTCTTGACCATCAGGGTGAAGTCGGTCAGGGCGGGGGAGTACACGGCTCCGCCGGCGCAGGGCCCGAAGATCCCGGAAATCTGGGGGATCACGCCGGAAGCGAGGATGTTGCGTTCGAAAATCTCGCCGTAGCCCGCCAGGGAGTCGATGCCTTCCTGGATGCGGGCGCCGCCGGAGTCGTTCAGCCCGATGACGGGGGCGCCGGCGCGCAGGGCCATGTCCATCACCTTGCAGATTTTCTCGCTCATGGTCTTGGACAGGGAACCGCCGCTGACGGTGAAATCCTGGGCGAAAACATACACGAGGCGGCCGCCGACGGTGCCGCTTCCGGTCACCACGCCGTCGCCGTCGAAGTGCTGCCGCTCCATCCCGAAATGGGTGCAGCGGTGCTGGACGAACATGTCGTATTCTTCGAAAGAGCCCTCGTCCAGCAGCAGGGCGAGGCGCTCACGGGCGGTGAGTTTGCCCTTTTCATGCTGTGCATCGATGCGTTTCTGTCCGCCGCCGAGGCGGGCCGATGCGCGGCGTTCGACGAGTTTTGCGATCTTATCCTGTTGGATACTCATAGAGTATGGGTTTATTATGTAATAACCTACAAATATAAGTATAATTTGCGGGAAACCATAAAAAAAAGCCCGGGAGCTTTTCCCGGGCTGCGTTTGCAAGGAATGGAAACTACTCCTCGGCGGGCTTCATGGTCGTATAGACGTTGGTGACGTCCTCGTCATCCTCGAGCAGGCCGATGAGTTTTTCGAGGGTGGCGCGCTGCTCGGGCGTGACCTCTTTGAGGTCCACGTTCGGAATGCGCTCGAAACCACCGGAGATCAGGTCGTAACCGTTCTCTTCGATGTATTTCTGGATGGCGCCGTAGGCCGTGTAGTCACCGTAGATGTTGATTTCCACGGTCACGTTTTCGTCCTCGTCCTCGACTTCCTGCTTGAACACCTCTTCGGCGCCGTAGTCGATCAGTTCGAGTTCGAGCTCGTCCACGTCGATGGGCTTGGCCGGGTCTTCCTTGATGCGGAAAACGCATTTGTGGTCGAACATGAAGGCCACGCTGCCGCTCGTGCCGAGGGTGCCGCCGCACTTGGTGAAGTAGCTGCGGACGTTGGCGACGGTGCGGGTGTTGTTGTCTGTGGCGGTCTCGACAAGGTAGGCGATACCGTGGGGGCCATAGCCTTCATAGACAATCTCCTTGAAGTCGCCCAGAGTCTTGTCGGTCGCCTTCTTGATGGCGCGCTCGATGTTCTCCTTGGGCATCTGTTCGGCACGGGCCTCGGCCATCAGGGCACGCAGGCGCGGGTTGCCGGTCACGTCGGGACCGCCGTTCTTGACGGCGATGGTGATTTCCTTGCCGAGTTTGGTGAAGACGCGGGCCATGTGACCCCAGCGCTTCATCTTACGCTCTTTCCTGAATTCAAATGCTCTACCCATGGTTACTGCGCGTTTTCGATCCTGGCGATGTATTTGTCGATGTCGTATCCTTCCATGGACTGGGGATACTGGTCCTTGATCTTCTTGTAGAAAGCCAGGGCCTTGGCCTTGTCACCCATTTCCTCGCAGAGGATGCCGGCGCGGAGGAGGTAGGCGGCGGCGAAGAGGTTGTCGGCCTTTCCGGCGGCCTTCTCGTAGCAGGCGAGGGCTTCGTCATTGCGCTCCAGGGCGACGAGGGCGTCACCGCGGGCGGAGAGGGCGCGGGCGGCCATGATGGCATCCTTGCCCTTGTAGCGCTTCAGGTAAGAGACGGCCTCCTCGTAGTTGCCGAGTTCGAGTTCGCACTCGCCTGCATAGAGGAAAGCGGCCTGACCGGCCTTGCTGCCGTAGTCGGCGATGACCTGCTCGAAACCGAGCACGTTGCCGTCGCCCTTGAGCGCCAGTTCATACTCACCGGCACGGAAGGAAGCCTCGGCGGGGAACATCTGCGAACGGGCCTCGGCCTTCTTCGGCTGGACATAGAAATGCTGGAAAGCCAGGACGATCGCGCCGACCACGACGATGGCCGCCAGGCAGCTCCAGATGATTTTACCGTTTTCGTTGAAGAAGGTCTCGATGGCGGAAACACGCTCTTCCACCTTTTCCTGCTGGAGCTTCTCCTGCTCCTTGAGATTGTTTTTTGCCATAGTTATTTGTTTTATTTTCTTTCGGTTTGGCGATAATAGCCTGCAAATTTAGGAAAAATTGACGGAATCTGCAATTTGCAGTGTGAAAATTATTATCTTTGCACAGATGGCGGTCTTGGAAAAAATAGTCGTTCAGGATTTCCGGAACATCGCGCTGGCGGAACTCTCGTTCTCGCCCAACATCAACTGCATCTCGGGCAATAACGGGGAGGGGAAGACCAATCTGATCGACGCCATCTACTATCTCTCGATGACCAAGAGCGCCTTTTCCGCATCGGACCGCTATTGCTTCCGCCACGGTACCGGGCGTTTCTCGCTGGCCGGGACCTATCGGATGGACCCCGGCGTGTCGGCACGCTTCGCCCTGCGGGTCGAGGCCGGCGGCGTAAAGAAACTCCGCCGGGACGACAAGCCCCTGGACCGTATTTCCGACCATATCGGCGTCCTGCCGGTCGTGCTTGTGTGTCCGGCCGACGGGGCTCTGGTGAGCGACTCCGGCGAGGAGCGCCGCCGTTTCCTCAATGCCGTCCTCTCCCAGATGGACCGCTCCTATCTCGCGGATATGCAGCAGTACAACCGGCTGCTGGCCCAGCGCAACGCCGTCCTTAAGCAGGACGTGCCGGACGGAGGACTGCTGGAGGTGTTCGACGCCAGGATGGACGAAGTCGCCGCCCGGGTTTTCGCCCGCAGGGCTGCGTTCGTGCGCGATCTGGAGCCCGTGCTCGCCCGTTATTACAGCCTGTTGTCCAGCGGGCAGGAGACCGTTTCCGTGGGCTATCGCTCCGATCTGGAAAAAGGCTCCCTGGCGGAAATCCTGGCTGCCTCGCGCGATCGGGACCGGGTGCTCCGCTTCACTTCCGCAGGTATCCAGCGCGACGACCTGGACTTCGGCATGGACGGTCATCCGATCCGCCGCTGCGGCTCGCAGGGCCAGCAGAAATGCTTCCTGGTCGCGCTGAAATTCGCCCAGTACGAGCTGATGAAGGCCTCCTGCGGCCGCCCGCCCATCCTGCTGCTCGACGACGTGTTCGACAAACTGGACATGGGCCGTATCGCCAACCTCCTGGCCCTGGTGGCCGGCGAGGATTTCGGCCAGATTTTCATTACGGACAGCAACAAGGTGCGCCTGCGGGACATCGTGGACGCCATCACCGGCGACCGGGCTTATTTCGAGACGGCCGGCGGCAATTTTACCCCTGCGGAAGTATGAGTGGAGACGGTTACAGGATCGCCCGCAAAGAGGCTGTCGGGATGGAAAGCATCATCCGCGACTATATCCGGGAGATGAAACTCTCCCAGGGACTGAACCGCCAGCGGGTCTTCGCGGCCTGGGACGAGGTGTCCGGCGCCGCCCGCTTTACCATCGGCAAAGAATTCCAGGGGGGCGTGCTGACCGTATGGCTCTCCTCCTCGGTGGTGCGCGACCAGTTGTATTTCCAGCGGGATACCCTCCTTTCGATGCTTTCCGACGCCCTGGCGCAGGACCCTTTGTTCGACGCCGCCGGGGGCTCGGTCAAATCCATAGTTTTGCGATGAAAATTGTAGCAGATAAATCCATTCCCTTTCTGGAAGGCGTCCTGGAGCCCTATGCGGAGGTCGTCTATCTGCCGGGCCATGAGATCGGGCCCGACGACGTACGGGACGCCGACGCCCTGATCATCCGGACGCGGACCCGCTGCGACGCATCCCTGCTCGAAGGATCGAAGGTCCGCCTCATCGCGACGGCCACCATCGGTACCGATCACATCGATGAACCCTGGTGCGACGCCCATGGCATCCTCGTCTCCAACGCGGCGGGCTGCAACGCCGGCGGGGTCATGCAATACGTCTTCTCGGCCCTGTATGGCGCCGCTTCGCGCAGGAGCATTCCCCTGGAGGGAAAGACCATTGGCATCATCGGCGTGGGCCATGTCGGGAAACGGGTGGAGAACGCCGCCCTGTCGCTGGGCTTCCGCGTGCTGCGCTGCGACCCGCCCCGCGAGGCCGCCGAGGGACCCTTCGAGTTCTGCGCCCTGCCGCATCTGCTTGCCGAGTCCGACATCGTGACCCTCCATGTCCCGCTGACCGCGGAAACGCGGCGGATGGCCGGTCCCGCCTTTTTCCGCCTGATGAAGCCCGGTGCTTTCTTTATCAACGCTTCCCGCGGGGAAGTCGTCGATGAAGATGCCCTGCTCAAAGCCATCCCGCGCCTGGGGCCCGTCATCATCGACACCTGGGACCATGAACCCGACGTCAACCGCGAACTGCTGGAGCAGGTGACCATCGCCACGCCCCACATCGCCGGTTATTCCTACCAGGGCAAGCAGAACGGTACCGCCTCCGCCGTGCGGGCCGTGGCCCACTATTTCGGCATCACGGAACTCCACGAGTTTTTCCCGAAGACGGAACTTCCTGAAAATGAGGCGGTCAAGCTCGACCTTCGGGGCAAAAACCAGGGCGAGATAGCCGCCATCTTCCAATACAATTATCCGGTTTTTACCGACGATTTCCTCTTCCGCATCGATCCTTCGCGTTTCGAGGAACTCCGTTCAAACTACAATTACAGAAGAGAATTCTTTATCGTATGAGCCATATGTTTTCGCAAGAAGATATCCGCCGCATCGGGGAGCGTGGCGCCTCCGTCGGCCAGGTCCAGAAACAGGTGGACCGTTTCAAGAAAGGTTTTCCCTGGATGAAAATCGTCGGCCCCGCTACGCCCGAGCGCGGGATAGAGGTGCTGACGCCCCTGCAGGCCGACGAAGCGGCCGCCTATGCCGACCGGGCCTCCGTGGCCGGCCGCTGCAAATTCGTTCCGGCTTCCGGCGCGGCGTCCCGCATGTTCAAGGACATTTTCTCCGGGCTGGATGCGCTTGAGGCCGGGAATGATCCCGGCGCCGACGCGCCCGTGGGCCGTCTGGCCGCGCGGATCCGGGACTTCGC
>CAMIYB010000002.1 GCA_946402945.1 uncultured Bacteroidales bacterium
CATCCAGGCCGTGGCGAGCATCTCTCCCCGCTGTCTGGTGAGCATGGCCGCCGCCACGAGCCAGCTCAGCGCCCTCGACCCGCGGCTGGACATCCACTGGGATTCCGCCCCGAAGTACATGCGCTTCATCGTCACCGACTCACCCAAGGAAATCCGCCAGCAGACTGACCGCATCCAGGAGGCCTTCCGCGCAGCCCATGTGCCCGACACCGCGGCCTTCCTGCGGCGGCTTTTCACCGATCCCGCGGCGGCCCGCGCCCTTGTCGGCGACCCCATCCTCCTGATGCGCCGCACCTTCGTCGTGGCCCTCAACACCGGCTCCTTCGAACTCGACCCGATTATCCTGCGGGCCTTCACGACCCGGGACCTGAGCCTGTACGGCCGCTGCATCAGCCAGGAGCAGTACCTGCGCCACTGCAATTCCCTTCCTTTCGGGGACCAGCGGATGAAATTGCTACGCCCGCTTGCCGAAGAAGTCGTCGCCCGGGCCGAGGAGGCCATCTCCACGGGAGAACGGGTCGCCGACCTTCGCTACGGCCATGATTCCCAACTGATGGCTTTCGCCTCCCTGCTCGGGGTCGAGGGCATCGGAGAACGCCGCGGCATCGAGGAGGCCTCGCTGTGGGAGGGCTGTTTCGGCACGCCCTTCGCTTCCAACCTGCAGATGGTGTTCTACCGCAACAAGGCCGGAAAAATACTGGTCAAATGCTATTACAATGAACGGGAAGTCCGCCTGATCACCCTTCCGGGCGGTCCCTACTACGCCTGGGACGAGGTCAAGGCCCTCCTCCTGCGGTAAACTCCCCTACTGGGCAAGGAACGCTTCCAGGTCACGGGCGACGTGGCCTGGCAGGATGATGTGGTGGTTGCCAACCGGATTGGTAAGGAAATACGACACGTCCGGCAGCCGGAGGACCACCTGCGTCCGGCAGAGGTCGGGCTGGGACTGGTTGCGCAGCAGGGTTCCCTCCGCCACGAAATGGCGCGAGAGGTCGCCGGAGACCTTGAACACGGTCACGGGCCCCTCCTGCAGATGGCCGCGGATCCCCACCCCGAGACCCGACTCGAAATGGGTATCGAAGGCATAGCGGGTCACCATATCCAGCGGGATGGTGCAATGGGCGAAGAGCACCTCGCCCGTCTCGGGATCGATGCGGGAAGGATTGGCCTGGAAGCCGCTCACGCCCGTAAACGCCCGGCCGATGCACATGCTCAGCAGGGCCGGGATATCCCCCTCGCAACTGGAGACGATGCCTTCGGCGTTCAGCGTGGCCAGGGCCAGGCAGCCGGTATTGCGCACCGAGGTCAGCAGGTCGAAACAACGAAGGGTCAGGCCGGAAAGGTCGTAGCGGGCGACAAGGGCCTTCAGGGCCTTGTAAATCCGCCAGGCACCGGGGGCGGAGGCCTGGACGGCCGGGGCCGCGTCGAAGAGCGGCTCGCCGCAGGCGATCCTTGCGCCGGCAGGGTCGTCCGGAATCCCGTCATAGGCCGCCTGCAATTCCGCCATGGGGATATCGATGAGCGTAATGCCCAGCCTTTCCTGCACGCGCTCGTAGTCGGCGCCGCTGGCGATCAGCCAGTCCGAAGGCTGTCCTACCACGCCCAGCCGCATCCCGCGCAACTGACGGCGGGCCTTTTCCACCCGCTCCAGCGCCAGGACCCGCTCCCGGATGAAGGAAGGACTGCCGTGGATGATTTCTCCGGCCACGCCCCGCTGCCGCAGGAAGGAGAGAATCTCCATGGAAGCGGCCAGGGAATTGCTTTTGCCCGAGGTCAGCAGGTAGATCGGCTGGCCGCAGGGCAGCAGTTGCGCAAGCAGCGGACGGAAGATCCCTTCCGTGCCGCCCGTCCGGACATAGATCAGATTGAGGTCCGCCGCACCGTAGTCGCGGTAGTCGGCGCCCTTCAGGTCATAGGTAATGCCCAGGCTGCCCAGGAACTCGCGGGTAACGGCCGCCACGGCACGTTCGTCGTGCAGGGCGGAAGTGAGGGTGTAGATGGCTATCATGCTTTACGGAAGTATTTCCCGACGAGGGGAAGGTTTTTCAAAGGGAAATCGCGAAGGACCAGCACGGCGCAGAAGGCCAGCAGGAGCACGGTATTCACGGCCAGGGAGCCCCAGAAGGGCAGATAACGGTTGGCAAAGCTAATGCCGGTGAAGAGGATCGCCGCCAGGAGTACATACAGCAGCATATCCTTCATCGGGTAGTCGATGGGGTACTGCTTCTGACCGACGATCCAGGAAAGCAGCATGGCGGTACCGTAGCCGGCGACTCCGGCCCAGGCACAGGCCATGTAGCCGAATTTCGGCACGAAGAGGATGTTGGCGACGATGAGCACGAGGCAGCCCGCCCCGGAGAAAACCGCGCCCCAGAGGGTCTTGTCGGTCAGTTTGTACCAGAAGGACAGGTTGAAATAGACGCCCATCAGGATCTCGGCCGCCATGACGATGGGCACCACGCGGAGGCCCTCCCAGTAACCGGGCTGGATGATGTAGCGCAGCACTTTGATGTAGGCCATGACGCCGAGGAAGGCCAGAAGGGTGAAAATAAGGAAGTATTTCATGCCCTTGGCATAGGTCTGCCGGCTGTCTTCCTCCCGGGAATTGCCGAAGACGAAGGGCTCGTAGGCATAGCGGAAAGCCTGGGTGATCATGGCCATGATCATGGCGATCTTGCTGGCCGCCCCGTAGATGCCGAGCTGGGCCGTGGCGTCTTCGCCGGGGTAGATGTGCGGGAAGAGGATCTTGTCGGCGGTCTGGTTGAGGATGCCGGCGACCCCGAGCACCAGGATGGGCCAGCTGTAATGCAGCATGCGGCGCATCAGGTCGCGGTCGAAACCATAGCCGATGCCGCGCAACTCCCGCAGGAAAAAGAGCATGACGACGCTCGTACAGAAGAGATTGATATAGAACACATAACCCACGCCGACCTCCGGCCGATACAAGGCGTTCCCCTCGGGGAAGAGGGCCGGCAGCAGCACGAAGAACACCAGGTTCAGGGCGATGTTGAGTCCGATGAACAGGAGTTTGAGCGCCGCGAATTTCAGCGGACGCTTCTGGTAGCGCAGATAGGAAAAGAGGATGGCCTGGAAGGCGTCCATGGCCACGATGACCGCCATGGTCCAGATATAGGACGGATGGTCGCCGTAGCCCATGGCCGAGGAGATGGGGCCGATGAAGGCCACGACCAGCGCGACGAATAGCAGCGAGGTCGTCCCGACCATGCGCAGGATGGTGGAAAACACCTGCTTGGGGTCCTCCCCCTCCTTGTTGGCAAAGCGGAAGAAGGTGGTCTCCATCCCATAGGTCAGCAGCACCAGCAGCAGGGCCGTGTAGGCATAGAGGTTCGTGATGACCCCGTACCCGCCCGAGGCGGCGGAAATCTTATAGGTATAGAGCGGGACCAGCAGGTAGTTCAGGAAACGCCCGATGATGCTGCTCAGTCCATAAATGGCCGTGTCCTTGGCCAGCGACTTGAAATTTGCCATAATGCCCGCAAGTTATCAAAAAAAACCGCAACTTGCAAATCTTCCGGCCGTTGGCATTTTCCGCTTTAATGCTTACCTTTGTAAGGATGGCTGCGGGAGGGCCTCGCCCGGGCTGTCACCCTTCCTAAAACCGATTGGAACCATGCGAAGACAACTGCTCCTTTTCCTGGGAATCTTTTTCCTGCTTTCTGCCCCGAGCCTGGCCGGAAAGCCGGCCCAAAGCCGCCTGAGCGAACTCCGGACGGATTTCGACAGCCCCGGACGGACCTATGGCACCGACTGCTGGTGGTGGTGGCTCAACGGCAACGTGGACGAGGAAGCCATCTCCCGCGACCTGGCCGAAATGGCCCGGAAAGGCTTTTACGGGGCCGTTGTCATCGATGCCGGCGGGGCGACCCAGGGCGGCCATACCCCCGTGCCCGCCGGACCGCAGTTCGGCTCGCCCGAGTGGTGCCGGCTCTTCCGCTATGCCCTGGACGAGGCCGCGAAATACGGCCTGGTCATCGGGGCGAACATCCAGAGCGGCTGGAATCTCGGCGGCCCCTGCGTGAGCCCGGAATACGCCGCGAAGCATCTGGTATATAGCACTTTGAATGTATCCGGTGCGGGGAACTGCCTCCCGCCGCAGCCCCCGGCACGGCACGGCTACTACCGCGACATCGCCGTCCTGGCCTTCCCGGCCACGGGACCGAAGGTGGAGCGCATCCGCCGCATCCCCGACCAGACCAGCGACCGGGAACTGGGCTTCAGCACGCCGGACGGCAGTCTCCTCTTCGACGACAACGGCAAGCCCGAAGGCGAGACCCTTCTGGTGCGGAAGGCGGACATCCTCGACCTGAGCGGCCGCCTCAAGGCCGACGGCACGCTGGACTGGACCCCTCCCGCAGGGGAATGGACGGTGGTCCGCGTCGGTTTCACCTGCACCAGCGCCGCCGTCTCGACCTGTTCCGACACCTGGGGCGGACGGGTGCTGGACCATCTGAGCGCGGAGGCCTTCGACTACTATTGGGATACGGTCGTCGAGCCCATCCTGAGCGCCTGCGGGCCCCATGTCGGGACGACGCTCCGCTACCTCTCCACCGACAGCTGGGAGGCCGGCGGCATGAACTGGACCCCGGGCTTCGAGACCTTCTTCCGCGCGTTCAACGGCTATGACATCACCCCCTGGCTAGTCGCAGCGGCCGGTTTCGTGGTGGAGAGCCGGGAGGAAAGCCTCTGCTTTTTCGCCGACTTCCGCAAGACCGTCGGCGAGGCCATCGCCACGCGGCATTTCGGCCGTTTCGCCGAGCGGGCACGTGCCCATGGCATCGGCATCCAGCCGGAATCGGCCGGTCCCCATGGCGCCCCCTTCGACGGCATCCGCAACTACGGGCTGAGCGACATCGTCATGAGCGAGTTCTGGGCCATGTCGCCCCACCGGCCCACGCCCATCAAGCGTTTCTTCCTCAAGCAGGCCTCCTCCGCAGCCCACGTCTATGGAAAATCCATCGTCGGAGCCGAGTCCTTCACCACCATCGGCCCGCAGTGGAACGACTGCCTCTGGCGCAACCAGAAACCCGCTTTCGACCATGAGGTCTGCGAGGGGCTGAACCGGGTCTATTTCCACACCTTCACCTGCTCGCCCGCTTCCATGGGCCGTCCCGGCCAGGAATATTTCGCCGGCACGCATTTCAATCCCCAGATCACCTGGTGGGAGCAGTCAGGGCCCTATCTGAGCTACCTTTCCCGCATACAGGCCGTCGCCCAGCGGGGCGAGGCGGTGTGCGAGGTCCTCTATTACTACGGGGACCATGTCCCGAACATCTATCCCCTCTCGGACCCGGTGGCGCCGGGCTACGACTATGATGTCGTGGACGAGCGCTCCCTGCTGGGCGCCAGGGTCTGCCGGGGCCGCATCGTACTGCCCTCCGGCCGGGCCTACCGGCTTCTGCTGCTGCCGCCGACCCGGGTGCTCTCGCCCGCGGCCCTGCGGCAGGTGGAAAATCTGGTACGGAAAGGGGCGACCGTATTGGGAGAGAAGCCCTTACGGGCCATGACCCTGCGGCCGAAAGACGATTTCCAGGCCCTTGCCGACCGGCTCTGGGGCGACGGGAGCGCGGGCGTCCATGCCTATGGCCGCGGCCGCGTCGTCTGCGGCGTCAAAGCCGCCGCGTTCCTCGCCGGAGACGGTCTGGCGTCCGACTGCGAGGCCGGTCCGCTGCACTGGATCCACTACCGTTTCAAGGACGGCGAGGCCTATTTCCTGTCCAACCAGACAGGGGAAGCCCTGGTACAGGACGTGGTGCTGCGCGCAAAAGGCCCCGTGACGCTGTGGAACGCCGTGGACGGCTCCATGGTGCCGGCCGATGCCCGCTCCGAAGGGGGCCGCACCCGGCTCGCCCTGGCGCTCGGCCCCTTTGAAAGCCGCCTGGTCGTCCTGGGAAAGGGCGGAAGGAATACCGCCGCAAAGGCCCCGGAGGCCCGCCGCACCCCGCTGCGCAGCGACACCCTGTCCCGCTGGACCGTCCGTTTCGACCCGGCCCTCGGCGGCCCGGGCGAGGTGGTCTTTGACGGACTGTCCGACTGGACCCTCAGCAGCGACCCGCGTATCCGCCACTACAGCGGCCCCGCCGTCTATCGGACCACCCTCCGGGGGCCCGGCACGGCGCGGCTCAGCCTCGGCGAAATCCGCGATGTCGGCATCGCGCAGGTGCGCCTCGGCGGCCGGGACCTCGGCACGCTGTGGACCTGGCCTTTCGAGGTGGACCTGTCTCTGGAAGAAGGGGATAATCTCCTGGAAATCACCGTTGTGAACTCCTGGTACAACCGCCTTGCGGGCGACCAGTCCGACCCGGGGAAGGCCTGGGGGACGCGGACCAACATCCGGCTCCGCAATCCCTCGTCCCTCTCCTCTTCCGGCCTGCTCGGACCGGTGCTTGTCCGCTATTATTAAGGAAGGACGGGCTTCCCTGTCTGGGCGGCCCAATAGGCCTTCACGTCAGACCAGCGGTAATAGGGCCCCGAGACCGGCTCGAGGGCCGGGATAGCCCGTTCCCTTTCGTTGTAGAGGCACTTGACGAGCACCTCTTTCCCGCGTTTGCGATAGAAGACCAGTTGGAGGTTCGATCCCATGGGGATGGCGACGGCACAGTCGCCGACCCGGCCCGCGTCCTCCATGGTAATCGGCCACAAGCCCATGCCCATGTGATTCAACAGGGGCAGCAGGGTGGTGTCGTGGCCGTAACGCAGATCGGCGCACACCGTGCCCCCGGCAATGGCCTCGTCGGCCCGCCGGATGATCTCCCGGACCAGGGTCGTCCTGCGCGGATAACTCAGATTGGCCAGCGTACGGCTGTCCGTTCCGTGCCAGAAAGTCAGGATCGCGTCTTCGTCAAGGTATTCCCGCAGGTCAAAGAAGGGATAACCCATCGACAGATGGATGGCCCAGCAGCGATAGATGGATTCGAAAAAGGCCAGCGGCTCGGAAATCCGCGCCAGGGCGGCCTCCGTGTCGGTAAAGAGCGCGGCGCCCGCCTTGCGGATGTCGACGCCGGCCTTGAACCATTGTTTCATGACGACCCGGCGCGCCTTGCCGAGACTGTCGGGGAATTCCTCCCCGTTGATCATGAAGACATGGTAGCGCTTGCCCACGTAAAAGGTCGGGCGAAGCCCCGGCTCGCAACTGCGCAGGGCGCCCGTGGAACTGGCCATGCTGGTGATAGTGCGCGTGAAGGAAGTGGCCGTACAGCGGATATCCCGGCGCGTCCTGTCACGGAATACCGGCCGGAAGCGTTTGTACATGCGGAGGGCGATCTCCTCGTGCTCCCGGGCACCGAGGTCGGTCAGTTCGCCCCAACGGTCCTGGCTGTCGGCGACCACCTGCGAAACAAAGGCGAAGAGTTCCTTCCCCTTCTCCGTCAGCAGCCCCTCCTCCTGCAGGGGAGCCATCTGGGCGGGAGCGGTCTCCAGCAGCTCGCGGGCGATTTCGTAACGGCTGCCATGACGTCCGTAATGGCTGATATAGAATGGCTTATATCCCGGAGGAGCCGGCGTATCCACATCCGGCGCGGCCGGATACGGATGGAGAACGGTGGTAGCCCGGTCGGGCTCGGCGCGAAGGATTTCGCGGGAAACCTGCGCGGGGCTCGTGAGGGTCATCAGCAGGAAGGCAGCCAGGGAAAGGAGCAAGGGTCTGTACATGGTTCGGATCGGATTGGGGACGGCGGGAGCGCCATCCGTACAAAGATAAAGAGAAAAGTGCATTCCGGCAAGCATCTTCGTCGGGACCGGCGGCGGCGCGGGTATTATTTTTGCGGGGAAAAACCTCAAAAAACCTGTCGCCATGAAAAAAATACTGCTCCTCCTTCTGTCCGTGCTGCTGGGCGCGGCCGCAGCCTCGGCCCAGACCGTCCATTCGGTCAATTACAAAAGCGAAGCGGATGTCAAAGTGTATGTGACCCAGTGGAAAAGCGAAGCCGACCTGGTGGTCTATAAATGCAAGATCAAATCGGACGCCACGGGCAACAAAGGACTCTGGTACTTCTGCGACTTGAAGAGCGACGCCAAGAAAAAGATCTATTTCTGCGAGTGGAAGAGCGACGCCGACCTGGTCATCTATTTCACTGAGTGGAAGAGCGACGCCGGCTGGCAGAAAAAGGAGAAGCAGCATCTGATGTATTGACGGTAAAGAGACCCCTGAAGAATGTTCTTGCGCTACAAGGTCCTGGCCTTGATCGGGCTGCTCCTCCTGACATCCTGCGTTGCGACAATCCCCCCGGGCATCCAGATTGAAACGCCCGGGGAGGAGACGGAACGTTATGAGCAGATGCCCGTCCTGAGCATCATGACGGAAAGAAAACAGCCCGTCACCTCCCGGGAAGAGTACGTCCCCGCCACCTTCTCGATGACCGACAGCCACACGCCGGCCGGCCACATGCAGGGGGCGATTCACGGCCGCGGCAACGCCAGTTGGTGGAACGCCGAGAAAAAATCCTACCGGATCAAACTGGAAGAGAAAGCCCCCCTGCTGGGACGCCCGGAAAGCCGGCATTGGGTGTTGATAGCCAATTACTTCGACAAGACCATGCTCCGCAACGAGCTGGCTTTTTACATGAGCCGGACCTGCCAGGGGCTGCCCTACACCCCGCAAAGCGATTTCGTGGAGGTGTATTTCAACGGGAATTACGAGGGCGTGTACATGCTCGCCGACCATCTGCGTCTCGGCCTCGGACGGGTACAGGACGAGGTCCTTCTGCAGATCGACGTCCGGGCTGAAGAGCGGGGCCATGATTTCTTCCGCATTCCGCACTGCTCCACCTCCATCGTCATAGAAGATCCGGACTGCACCCCGGAGGATCCCCTGTGGGAACAGGTCACCGGCTTCGTCACGGATGCCGACACGCGCCTCTTCGACGGCGACCTGAGCAAACTGGACCTGGACTCCTTCGCGGACTGGTATCTCATCAACGAAATCGCCCGCAACAACGACGCCGTGTTCTTCGCCAGTTGCTTCATGTCCCTGAACCTCGACGGCAAACTGCGCATGGGTCCGGTCTGGGACTTCGACATCGGCTTCGGCAACGTCAACTACAACGGCAACGACGAGACGGAAGGCTTCTGGGTCAGCACCACGCCCTGGATCGCCCGCCTCCTGGAAGAGGAGGCCTTCCGGAAAAAGGTGAAGGAACATTTCGACGCCTTCTACGCCCGGCGGCAGGAATACGCCGACTACATCGACCGCTATGCGGACTACCTGGCCCCCTACATCGCCAGGAACGAAGACCGCTGGCACACCATGCGCGTCCAACTCTGGGCCAACCCCGTCGTCTTCCACGACTACCCCTCCTATATCCGCGACCTCAAGACCTGGCTGGAAGACCGCCTCGAGTGGATGAAGAAGCAGTATGATTCAGACCCCAGTATGCAATGACCGACCGACTCTTTCTCATTGACGGACACGCCCTGATTTTCAAGATGTACTACGCCTTCCTCCGAAGGCCGATGGTCAACTCGAAAGGGGCTGACATGTCCATCCTGTACGGCTTTACCAAATACCTGCTGGAACTCGTCGACCGCGAGCGGCCGACCCACCTGGCCGTGGCTTTCGATCCGCCGGGCGGGACCTTCCGCAACCGGATGTACCCGGCTTACAAGGCCAACCGCGCGGAGACGCCCCAACTGGTCATCGACGCCCTGGAGCCGCTCCAGGAACTCTGCCACGCCCTCGGTGTCACGACCCTGATGATTCCCGGCTATGAAGCCGACGACGTGATCGGGACGGTGGCCCTGCGCAGCGCCGCGCAAGGGGCGGAGGTGGTCATGGTCACGCCCGACAAGGACTACGGCCAGCTCATCCGCGAGGGCGTGGTCCAGCGCAAGCCCGGCAAGGCGGGCGGGGCGGACGAGACGCTGGACCGGGCGGCCATCTGCGCGAAATACGGCATCTCCGACCCGCTCCAGGTCATCGAGATGCTGACCTTGTGCGGCGACACGGCCGACAACGTGCCCGGCGTCAAGGGCGTCGGCGAAGTGGGCGCCGGCAAACTGATCGCCCGCTACGGCAGCGTGGAGAACATCTATGCCCACCTGGACGAACTGTCCGAGCGGCAGCGCGCCCAGTTCGAGGAGGCCCGGGACCACATCGCCCTGAGCCACGAACTGGTCACCATCAAGACCGACGTTCCGCTGGAAACATCCCTGGACCAGATGCGGCTCGGACCGCTGGGCGGAACGGAGGCGGCCGATCTCTTCGAGAAATACGAATTCCAGTCGCTCCGCCATTTCCTCGGAGGAGCCGCGCCTTCCCAGAAAGAAAGCAAATCACTGGAAATCAGCGAAGTGCCCCCGTCCAAACTCATCGATCTGGCCCGCAAGGCCGGCCGCTACGCCCTCGTCACCGAGGCGGACGGAACCGACATCTTCGCCCCGGTCCGCCGGGTAACGGCCGCCGTGGGGACGCAGTATGCCGAAGGTCCCGCCGAGGCCTTCCGCGCGCTGCTCGAGAGCGGGACGGCCGTCGTCGGTTACGACCTCAAACGCCAGCGCAACCTGCTCGCCGGCAGCGGAATCACCCTGGGCGGACCGCTGCTGGACGTCGAACTCATGCACTACCTTGTCGATCCCGAACGCAGCCACAAGGCGGACATCCTCGCCGCCGCCTACCTGGGCGTCACGCTGGAGGAGACGCCTGTCGAAGAGGCGCCCGCCGACCTCTTCGCCCTGGCGGCGGAGCCCGAGGAGGAGCCCAGCCGCGGCCGGGAAGCCGTGGTCGTGGGCCTGCTCTGCGATCCGGTGCGCAAAGACATGCAGGAAAAGGGCGTCGCCACGCTTTACGACCAGATCGAGCAGCCCCTGATCCCCGTCCTGGGCGATATGGAGCGGACCGGGGTCAAGGTGGACCTGGGCCAGATCAAGGCCTTCGCCGACGGTCTGCGGGAAGAGGCGTCCCGTCTGGAAGCGGAAATCCGCGGGATGGCCGGCGACCCGGCGCTGAACATTTCCTCGCCCAAACAGATCGGCACCCTCCTCTTCGAGAAACTGGCCCTCGACCCGAAGGCGAAAAAGAGCGCCAAGGGGGCCTGGACCACCGATGAAACCACCCTGCTGGCCATCGCGGACCGTCACCCCATCGTGGACAGGATCCTCGATTACCGCGCGGTGAAAAAACTCCTTTCGACCTATATCGAACCCTTCCCGGGCTTCATCTCCCCTGCCGACGGCAAGGTCCATACGACCTTCAACCAGGCCCTGACCGCGACCGGCCGCCTGTCCTCGTCGAATCCCAATCTGCAGAACATCCCCATCCGCACCGAGCGCGGAAAGGAAATCCGCAAGGCCTTCGTGCCCAGCCAAAGCGGCGGCCGCATCGTCAGCGCGGACTATTCGCAGATCGAACTGCGCATCATGGCCCACCTCTGCGGCGACGAGCACCTCGTGGAGGCCTTCCGCAAAGGCATAGACGTCCATGCCGCCACGGCCGCCAAAATTTTCGGCATCCCCCACGAGGAAGTCACTTCCGACCAGCGCCGCATCGCCAAGACGGCCAATTTCGGCATCATGTACGGCATCTCTTCCTTCGGCCTGGCCCAGCGGCTGCGCATCGGGCGGGGCGAGGCGAAAAAAATCATCGACGACTATTTCGCCGCCTTCCCGGCCATCCGGACCTACATCGACCGGACCATCGCGGCCGCCCGTGAGTGCGGCTACGTGGAAACGCTGTTCGGACGCCGCCGCTACCTGCCCGACATCACCTCGAAGAACGGGACGGTGCGTGCACTGGCCGAACGCAACGCCGTCAACGCCCCCATCCAGGGCACCTCGGCCGATATCATCAAAATCGCGATGACAGGGGTCGCCCGGCGGCTGCGCGAGGAAGGTTTCCGCAGCAGGCTGGTCCTCCAGATCCACGACGAACTGCTGCTGGACGCCGTTCCGGAAGAAGTCGAAGCCCTCAAAGCCATGGTGACCGAAGAGATGGAGCATGTCATCACCCTCAAAGTCCCCCTAACCGTAGAATGCAATGATGGAACGAACTGGCTCGAGGCTCACTGACCTGAGCGACGCACAACTGGTGGAACTGGCCCTGCGCGGGGAGTCGCAGGCGCCCTACTTTGCGCTCTACACCCGCTACCACAGCGGAGTCTGCGCCCATATTTCCCGTTTTGTCGGCGAGCGCGAAGAGATCGAGGACATCTGCATGGAAAGTTTCGAGAAGGCCTTCAAGCAGCTGGCCACCTACCGGAGCGACATGCGCTTCTCCACCTGGATGCTGACCATCGCCCGCAACACGGCGCTGGACCACCGCGACAAGGCCAAGGTCCGGGGCAAGAAGATGGAGACCACCTCCTTCGACGTGGCCGAAAACGAGGCGGCATCCGTCGCGGACGATGTCCGCAGCCCGGAGGAGGAAATCATCGACAGCCAACTCCACGAGAAATTCATCGTGGCCATAGACGGTCTGCCGGACCTGTATCGCGAACCGGCGCGCCTGTGTTTTATCGACAACCTGGGTTATAAGGAGATCGCCGAGAAGACCGGCCTTCCCCTGGGCACGGTCAAGACCCGCATCCGCCGGGCCAAGGACCAGCTGACCGCCATCATGCTTGCCTCGGAAGAAGACTGACGCCATGGATTTCGCCGCATTCAAATCTTTCCTCCAGCCGGCTTTCCCCGGCCTGACGGAGCAGCAACGGGCCCGTTTCGAGGCCCTGGACGGGCTGTACCGCGACTGGAACGCCCGCATCAATGTCATCTCCCGCAAGGACATCGACGGCCTGTACGACCACCATATCCTCCACAGCCTGGCCGTCGCGGCCTACCTGCGGGAATGCGAGGAAGAGACCTTCCGCGCCTGGACGGAAGGGGGGCTGCAGGTGCTGGACCTGGGCACCGGCGGCGGTTTCCCCGGCATCCCGCTGGCCATCCTCTTCCCGAAGGTGCGCTTCCTCCTGTGCGACTCCGTGGGCAAAAAGACGATTGTCGCCTCGGCCGTCGCCGGAGCCCTCGGACTGGAAAATGCGGAAGTGGTGAACGCCCGTGCCGAGACCCTTCCCGGCCCCTTCGACCATGTGGTATCGCGGGCCGTGGCTTCCCTGCAGGATTTCTACCCCTGGGTCAAGGGCCGCTACCGCCGCAGCATCCTCTATCTGCGCGGGGGCGACGTCGCCGAGGAGACCGGGCTCCTGATGGCCCGCTACCACCTGCGCGACGTGGCGACCTGGCCCGTTTCCTCCTGGCTTCCGGACCCTTACTTCGAAGGCAAATACCTCGTCCGCATCGGCCGCTAGGCGACCCTCCGTACAAAAGAAACCGGAGCGGGTCTCACGACCGGCTCCGGCTAATTCGATTTTCACTTATTCAATATGAATGAAACGAGCTTATGTTGTAATATGTCTTCGAAAGACTATATAGCCATTATCGTGCCAAACTCTTGAAAAGTGAATCTTTCTACGCCAAAGAATGGATGGCCAGGCCGCTGCGGAGTTTCGGCTCGAACCAGGTGGTCTTCGGCGGCATGATGGCCCCGCTGTCGGCGATGGCGATGAGTTGCTGCATGGACACGGGATAGAGCGCGAAGGCCACGGCCATCTCGCCGCTGTCCACCCGGCGGGAGAGTTCCTCCAGTCCGCGGATACCGCCCACGAAATCAATCCGTTTGTCGGTGCGCAGGTCCTTGATACCGAGGATCTTGTCCAACACGAGCCGGGACAGGACCGTCACGTCCAGCACCCCGATGGGGTCGCTGTCGTCATAGCGGCCCGGCCGGGCCGTCAGGCTGTACCAGCAGCCGCCGAGATACATCGAGAACTGATGCAGGGCGGTCGGACGGAAGGGCTTAGCCGGACGTCCGCAGCGCGGTTTGGAGGCCAGGCTCACTTCGAAATCCTCCTCCAGGGCCGCCAGCAACTGCTCCGGCGTGAGGCCGTTCAGGTCGCGGACCACCCGGTTGTAGTCGATGATCTGCAACTGGCTCTCGGGGAAGCAGACCGCCATGAACCAGTTGTATTCTTCCTGGCCGCTGTGATGGGGGTTCTTGTCGCGCTTCTCGGCGCCGACACGGGCGGCCGCCGCCGTCCGGTGATGGCCGTCCGCCACGTAGAAGGCGTCCACCTGCGTGGAGAAAATCTCCGTGATGCGGGCGATCACCGCATCGTCGGTGACGGGCCAGAAACTGTGTCCGAAGCCGTTCTCATCGGTAAAGGCATATTCCGGCGCAGCCTTGACGGCCGCAGCGACGATGGCGCCGAGCTCCGCGTTGTCCTTATAGGCGAAGAACACCGGCTCGATGTTGGCGTTCTGGATGCGGACATGGATCATCCGGTCGTCTTCCTTGTCTTTGCGCGTGAGTTCGTGCTTCTTGATGCGGCCGCTGGCGTAGTCGTCGGTGTGGGCGCAGAGCACCAGGCCATACTGCGTCCTGCGGCCCATGCGCTGGGCATAGACGTAGTAGCAGGGCTTGGGATCCTGCACCAGCCAGCCGCGCTCCTTCCACAGCGAGAAATTCGCCACGGCCTCCTCGTACACCTGCGGACTGTGCTCCGGGGCGATGGGGTCGAAATCAATCTCCGGCTTGGTAATGTGGAGCAGGGACTTCTCCCCTGCCATCTGCTTGGCTTCCTGCGAGTTGAGTACGTCATAGGGCGGCGCGGCCACCTCGGTGACCAGCTCCCTGGGCGGCCGGATGGCCGCAAAAGGCTTGACCCGCACCATTATTTACCCAGATTGATGAAAGGCATGGCATTGCCGCCGGAGTAGGTGGGCAGTTCGCCGTTCCATTTTTCGATGGCGTACTGCTGGACAAGAAGGGCGTTGAGCGAAGCGGCCACCACGCGGTTGTAGTAGGCCTCGCCGTCACCCTGGATCTTCATGGCCTCGGCCTCACCCTTGGCCTTGGCGATGGCGATCTTGGCCTCCGCCTCGGCTTCCTTGACCTTGTTTTCGGCCTTGAGGGCATTCTGGACCGCCTCGTTCTTGGCATTGATGGCGGCCGTCAGCGAAGCCGGCGGGTCGATCTTGGTGGTAAACTCCCGCACGATGAAGCCCTCCTGGTTCATCGACTCGTCGAGGCGGGCGCGGACCTCCGTCTCGAACTTGGCGCGGTTGGCCATCAGTTCATCGGAGGTGTAGTTGTTGGCGCAGGTCCGGTAGGCCTCGAAGATACAGGTGTTGATGTAGCCCATCTCCAGTTCCCGGACCGGTTTGCGGTATTTGACGAAGATGTCCACCGCCTTGGACTCGTCGATCTGGTAGGCCAGGGTCGGGGTCATCGAGAAGATGGCGGCATCCTTGGGATTGACCGTGAAGGGTTCGTAGGTAACCCGCTGGATATAGGTCGGATATTCGAAGATGCGTTCCGTGATGGGGTTGTACCAGACCCAGCCCCGGCAGGTGCCTTCGACACCGCCTTTAAGTTGCTCGTTGGCAGACCATTTCTTGAAACGGATACCCACCGACGCGGAGTCGATGGTCGTACAGCAGGAGGCCATCAGGATGATGACGAGCACCGTGACGCTCAGGGCGGTGATGGTGGTGGTTGCGGCTTTGTTTTTCATGACAGTATGGTTTATTTATCTTAATATCGGTGCAATCTCCTCCAGGGAGCCGTCGTTGGGGGACGGCGTGATGCCCAGGAGGTGACAGATCAGCGGATAGATACAGACATTGCGGAACTGCGGGGCGCGGTAGCCGGCCTTGAAGTCGGGGCCCTCCGCCCGGAAGACGGCCTGCATGTCGCGGTCGGAAGGGCGGTAGCCGTGTGCGCCGCGCTTGTTGCGGGGCTTGTCCACCAGCTGCCAGCCGCAGTCGGGGATCACGACGATGTCGCCGACGCGGGGGCTGCTGCCATAGTTGAGTTCGGCGGGAATTTCCTCTTTCTTATAGACGGTGATGTGCTTCACGCCCTTCAGGGCCCGGAGGATGGAATCCCGGCAGGCCTCGTTCTTGCTGAAAATCGACGTCGGGGTGCCGGTGGTGATGTGGTCGTGCCAGGACTTCTTGATGTACTGATGCGGCCGGACGCAGCGCTGGGGGGTGATTTTGGTCATACCATGGTCCGAGAGGACGATGAGGTCCACCTTGTCGGCCATGCCCATGTCCCTGAGACCTTTCCGCAGCCGGGCGATCATCCCGTCCACCCGGGCCACCTGGGAGCGTACCTGCGGACTGTCCGGACCGAATTCGTGACCGGCGTGGTCGGGCTCGTCGAAATAGAGCATCAGCAGGCGGGGACGCCGGTCCAGGGGACGCCGCAGCAGGGCGAGGGTCGAATCCACCCGGGCCTCATAAGAAAGCATATCCTGTCCGTAGCGCTTCCAGTAACTGGGCCGCATGCCGCCAATCCTGTATTCGGAAGCCACCCAGTAGTGGACGCCCACCTTGACGCCCTGGCGCTCGGCCGTGTTCCAGATCGGGTCGCCCAGGTAGAAGGCGGGGTTGTCCTTCTCGGCCGCTGACATGGAGTAGTATTTCCCCAGGTCGGCCGCCCAGAACGAATTGTTCACCAGTCCGTTATGGTCGGGGACCAGGCCCGTCGCCAAGGCATAATGGTTCGGGAACGTGGAGGCCGGGAAAGAGGGCAGCATGGCGGTGCTCACGCCCGTGCGGGACATCTCGTCCAGGGTCGGCGCCTTGTATTTGGCGGGATAGTCCCAGCGGAAACCGTCCATCGATACGAGGATGACGTACTCGGCCTTCGGTTGGGGCAGTTCCCGGGCGGAAACCGGCGCCCAGACCAGGAGGGATACCAGCAGGAAAAGGTAGGATACTTGTCGTTGCATAGGCTATTGCATGGCCCCGCCCACCAGGTCGAGGATTTCGGCCGTGATTTTCTGCTGGCGGGATTTGTTGTATTCGAGGGTCAGGGACTGGAGGAGGCTCTCGGCGTTGTCGGAAGCCATCTGCATGGCGACGGTCCGTGCCGCATGTTCGGCACAGCAGGCGTCGAGAAGCGTCGTGTAGAGTTTCAGGTCGAGCACCCGCGGAAGGAGGGCGTCGATGAGGGTGTCGCGGTCCGGTTCGATGATATAGTCCCGGACAAAAGACTCCTCCGCGGAGTCGGGCACGACGGAGGACGACAAGGGGAGGTACACCGTCCGCCGGGCAGGCTGGGAGGCGGCGCTCTGGTGGTGGTTCCAGACGAACTCCACCCGGTCGAAGCGCCCGGAGAGGAAGCCCTCCGTCAGTTCACGCCCGAGCGCCGCGGCATCTTCGTAGGAGGGTTTGCCGGACATGTGGCTGTAATCCGCCGGGGAAGGATAGCCCAGCCGCCGCATGGCATCGGCCATTTTCCGGCCCACGGAGAAGACGGTCAGTTCCACGCCGGCCTCACGGTATTCGGCCACAGTCTGGGCGGCCAGGCGGATGGCGTTGGCGTTGAAGGCGCCGCAGAGGGAGGAATTGGAGGCGAAGCAGACCAGCGCGGCCCGGCGCACCTGCGCGCGCGGCTGCATCAGCGGGACTTCCCGGACGGGGGCCTCCCCTTCCGGCTTCCGCATGCCGGCGGTCAGGGCCAGCAGCATGCCCGCGAGCCCGGCCTGGTAGGGCCCCAGGTTGCCGATAGCGTTCTGGGCCTTGTGCAGTTTCGCCGCCGAGACCATTTTCATGGCCGTGGTAATCTTCAGCGTACTGCCGACCGAGGCGATCCTTTCCTTTATTTCCCTGAGCGATGCCATCTTACCTATGCCTGTTTAAACTGGGCGGCGACGATGGCCGCTTCTTCCTCCAGGACGGCCGCCAGTTCGGGGCCGAACTGTCCCTTGCCGAGGGCGTCGAGCGTGTCGGCGCGGGTGGCCCGCATCCGGTCGAGGAAAGCCGCCTGGAAATCGCGTACGCGGCCGAGCGGCACCTCCGCGAGCAGGGCGTGCGTCCCGCAGTAGAGGATGGCCACCTGCTCCCCTACCGGCATCGGGCTGTACTGGGGCTGGATGAGGAGCTGGTTGTTCTTGCGGCCCTTGTCGATGGTCATCGCCGTGACCTTGTCCATGTCGGAGGAGAACTTGGAAAACGCTTCCAGTTCAGCATATTGCGCCTGGTCGATCTTCAGGGTGCCGGCCACCTTCTTCATGCTGCCCACCTGGGCGGAACCGCCCACACGGGATACGGAGATACCCACATTGATAGCCGGACGGAAGCCCTGGTTGAAGAGGGATCCTTCCAGATAGATCTGGCCGTCGGTGATGGAGATGACATTGGTCGGGATGTAGGCCGACACGTCGCCGGCCTGGGTCTCGATGATCGGCAGGGCCGTCAGGGAGCCGCCCGCCTTGACCCGGCCGCGCAGCGTTTCGGGCAAGTCGTTCATCTTCTCTGCAACTTCCTGCTGGCCAATGATTTTCGCAGCCCTTTCCAGCAGACGGGAGTGGAGGTAGAAGACGTCGCCCGGATAGGCCTCGCGTCCGGAGGGACGGCGAAGGATCAACGACACCTCTCGGTAGGCCACCGCCTGTTTCGACAAGTCGTCATAGACCACGAGGGCATGGCGGCCGGTATCACGGAAATACTCTCCGATGGCCGCGCCGGCGAAAGGCGCATAGTACTGCAGGGCCGCCGGGTCGGCCGCGGTGGCCGCTACGACGATGGTATAATCCATGGCGCCCCTGGCCCGGAGGGTCTCCACGATGTTGGCCACCGTGCTTCCCTTCTGGCCCACGGCCACATAGATGCAGTAAACCGGCTTGCCGGCAAGGAACTCCGCCCGCTGGTTGATGATGGTGTCGATGGCCAGGGCGGTCTTGCCCGTCTGGCGGTCGCCGATGATGAGTTCGCGCTGCCCGCGGCCGATCGGGATCATGGCGTCGATGGCCTTGATACCCGTCTGGAGCGGTTCGCAGACCGGCTGGCGGTAGATGACGCCCGGGGCCTTGCGCTCCAGCGGCATCTCCACGAGTTCCCCTTCGATGCGGCCCAGTCCGTCGAGCGGCTGGCCGAGCGGATCGACGACGCGGCCCACCAGGGGCTCTCCCACCGGGATGGAGGCGATACGGCCCGTACGCTGGACGGACATGCCCTCCTTCACCAGGTCGGTGGGGCCGAGCAGCACGGCGCCGACATTATCCTCTTCCAGGTTCATGGCCACGCCCATGACGCCGCCCTCGAAGGAGAGCAGTTCACCGGCCTCGACGCAGGCCAGCCCGTAGATGCGGGCCACGCCGTCGCTCACCTGGAGGACACTTCCCACCTCCTCGTATTTGACCGAAAGGTCGATGTCCTTGAGTTGCTGCAGCAGGACGCCGGATATCTCGCTCGGAGTGATATTGTTTGTCATACGATACGTTTGTTCTTGTCTGTGAATTCAGTACGCAGCGTGTCCAGTTGGCGCCGGACGCTGGCGTCGATGCGGTAACCGTCCACCGTGAGGACGATTCCGCCGAGGATGGACGGATCCACCTTTTCCTCCAGGCGGACCTGGCTGCGGGTCAGGTCCGAAGTGGCCTGGCGGATCTTCTCCCTGAGGGACGGCGGCGCCGGGGCGGCCGTCACCATGGAAGCGAAGAGGATGCCCTGGCTGCGGTACCAGCGGTCCACGAAGCCGTGGAGAATCTGTTGCACCAGGGGCAGCCGGCCCTTCCGGGCAAGCAGGTCCAGGAAACGCTGGAGCGAAGGCTCCACCGGATCGGGGTCCAGGACGGCCCGGAGCAGGTCCATCTTCCGGGCGGGACTGACGCCGCCCGCATCCGAGAGGACGCGGCGGATCTCAGGATGGGCGGACACCGCCGCCACAAGCCGCTGCGCCTGGGCGCATACCGCCTCCCCGTCCCCGCGTTCCTGGACAAGCAGGAGCAGGGCCTGGGCATAACGCGACGATATGAGGCCTAGGTTCACGACTGTCCGCGGCTTTGTTTGCGGGTCATTTCATCCACCAGACGGCCCAGATAGTCCGCCTGTGCCTGGTCGTTGCCGAGTTCCCGGCGCAGCACCTTTTCGGCGATGTCCGTCGAAAGGAGGGCCACCTCGCGGCGGATGTCGCGCAGGGCGCTCTCCTTTTCGGCCGCGATTTCGGTACGGGCCTTCTCGAGCATCCTGTCCGCTTCGTCCCGGGCATCCTCCCGGGCCTGGGACAGGATCTGCTCCCGGGCGGTGTTGGCTTCCCGGATGATGCGGGTCTGCTCGGAACGGGTATCCTCCAGCAGCCGTTGCTGCTCCGCCGCAAGGTCCTGCATCCGGCGTTCGGCCTCACGGGCGAGCCGGAGTGACTCGTCGATGTGCCGCGTCCGCTTCTCCACGCCCTGGGTGATGATCGGAAAACCGAATTTCCACAGGAGGAAAAGGACGATGCCGAAGATGAGGACCATCCAGAAGAGGAGGCCGCTGTCCGGAAGAATCAGGTCCATCGCTTTACTTCAGGATAATGGCCAGGAAGCAGACGATGATGGCGAAAAGGGCGGCGCCTTCCACCATACCGGCGGCGATGATCATCGCGGTACGCAGCGGGCTTGCGCTTTCCGGCTGGCGGGCGATGGACTCCATGGTGGATTTGCCGATCATACCGATACCGAAGGCGGCGGCGAAGGCGGCGACTGCGGCGCCGAGGGCGGCGGCCACTTTACCGAGAACCGCGCTTTGAAGGAGAATCATGAAAATCATAGCGTACATATTTTGGTTGTTTATTCTTCTTTTTGTCGGGCAAGCCCGATGTAGATGGACGAGAGCATCGTGAACACATAGGCCTGGATGAAGGCCACAAGGCATTCCAGCAGGTCCATGAACACGCCGAAGATCACCGAGACCACCGTCATGGAGCCGAAGAGCACCCCGCCGTATTTGGCCATGATGAAGATGATGCACACCAGACTCAGGATGAGGATGTGCCCCGCCAGCATGTTGGCAAAAAGACGGATGGTCAGCGAGACGGGTTTCATCAGGGCGCTGAACACCTCGATGATGGGCATGATGGGCTTGAGGAAACCGGGGACGTCGGGCAGGAAAATATCCTTGTAATAGTGTTTCGTGCCGGTCAGGTTGACCGTCAGGAAGGTACAGAGGGCAAGGACCAGGGTAACGGCGATGTTGCCGGTCAGGTTGGCCCCGCCGGGGAAGATCGGGATAATCCCGAGGAAATTGTTGAGCAGGATGAAGAGGAAGGCCGTGCAGAGGAAGGGCGAATAACGCCGGTAATCGGCCTCGCCGATATTCTCCCGGGCCATCTCGTGGACCATCATCACCAGCGGCTCCATCAGCGCGGCCAGGCCCGTGGGGGCTTCCTGCTCGGGGTCATGGCGCCGGTACCAGCGGGCGCAGAGGAGGATGACGACCACCAGCAGCAGGCAACTCATCATCAGGGACAGGACGTTCTTGGTGATGGAGATGTCCAGGGGACGGACGCCCGCCCCATCGACGATCTTGCCGGATTCCGGGTCGATGTGGAAGCCCTCGTACTCCCCTTCCTCCAGATGGCGGGAGGAGAAGACGTGCCAGCCGGTGCTGCGGCTGCGGACGATCACGGGCAGCGGAATGGCGATGCTGTGGCCCCGCCAGGAGGTGATATGCCACTCGTAGGCGTCGCCGACGTGTCCGAAGATGATCCCGGGGACATCGACCTCCCCTTCCAGGGCGGCCTGTCCGGTCACCGGGGCCTCAGGGTCCTGGGCGGCCGGAGCGTCCGCCAGAAGGAACAGCGATATGAGCAGCGAGAGGATCATCCTTCCACACAGACGGTTACGAGATTGTCACACACTTCCACGAAACCCTTCCGGACAGGGATTTCGGATTCCGACCCGTCCGAGAGGCGATAGCGGATCACGCCCGCGTCGAGGGCCGTCAGGAGCGGCGCATGGTCGCGGAGTACCTGGAAGGCCCCCTGGACACCCGGGAGGGTGACGCAGCAGACCTGCAGGGATGCCAGCATGGCGACGGGCGTAAGGACCTCGAGCCGGATCGGAGTTTCCATGGTTATGCGCTGGCCTGTTTGAGGATGGCCTCGCCCTTGGCGATGGCATCCTCTATGGTTCCGACATTCAGGAAAGCCTGTTCGGGCAGGTGGTCCACCTGGCCGTCCAGGATCATTTCAAAGCCCCTGATGGTGTCCTCGATGTCCACCATCACGCCCGGGACGCCGGAGAACTGCTGCGCCACGTGGAAGGGCTGCGAGAGGAAACGCTGGACGCGTCGGGCGCGGGCGACGGTGACCTTGTCCTCGTCCGAGAGTTCGTCCATGCCCAGGATGGAGATAATGTCCTGCAACTCCTTGTAGCGCTGGAGGATCTGCTTGACCCGCTGGGCGCAGTTGTAATGGCGCTCGCCCACGATGTTAGGATCGAGGATGCGGGAGGTGCTGTCGAGCGGGTCCACGGCCGGGTAGATACCCAGGGCCGTGATTTTGCGGCTGAGCACCGTGGTGGCGTCCAGGTGGGAGAAGGTCGTCGCGGGAGCCGGGTCCGTGAGGTCGTCCGCCGGCACATAGACGGCCTGGACGGAGGTGATGGAACCGTTCTTGGTGGAGGTGATGCGCTCCTGCATCTGACCCATTTCCGTAGCCAGGGTCGGCTGATAACCCACGGCCGAAGGCATGCGCCCGAGCAGGGCGGACACCTCGCTGCCGGCCTGGGTGAAACGGAAGATGTTGTCGATGAAGAAGAGGATGTCGCGAGGGCCGTCGCCGTCGGCGCTGTCACGGAAGGACTCGGCCAGCGTCAGGCCGCTCAGGGCCACGCTGGAACGGGCGCCCGGCGGTTCGTTCATCTGGCCGAAGACCATGGACACCTGCGACTTCTTCATTTCCTCCATATCCACCAGGGAGAGGTCCCAGCGGCCTTCTTCCATGCCCTTGCGGAAGGCCTCGCCGTAGCGGATGACGTTCGACTCGATCATTTCGCGGATAAGGTCGTTGCCTTCGCGGGTACGCTCGCCCACGCCGGCGAAAATCGAGAAGCCGCCCAGGCGCTTGGCGATGTTGTTGATCAGTTCCTTGATCAAGACGGTCTTGCCCACGCCGGCGCCGCCGAAGAGGCCGATCTTGCCGCCCTTGAGGTAGGGCTCCAGCAGGTCGATGACCTTGATGCCGGTGAAAAGGACTTCCTGCGAAGTGGCCAGGTCTTCGAATTTCGGAGGTTCCCGGTGGATTGGCAGGGCGCCCTCGTCGGAGAAGCCGTCCAGGCCGTCGATGGCCTCGCCGGTCACGTTGAGCACGCGGCCCCGGATCTGGGCGCCGACCGGCATGGCGATCGGCTCTCCCGTGCTGACGGCCTCCATGCCGCGGCGCAGGCCGTCGGTAGAGTCCATCGCCACGGTGCGGACCGTGTCCTCTCCGATATGCTGCTGGACCTCGACGACCAGCGTGCGGCCGTCGGGCCGTTTGATTTTCAGGGCATCATGGATGCGGGGCAGCGCGCCGGCGGCCTCGTCCTGAGGGAAGTCGAAATGGATATCGACGACCGGCCCGATAATTTGGGCGATATGTCCGATGATGGCTTGGGTCATAATACCTTGTCGCTAATTTAGATGGAAACGGAAACGGCCGGGGCGTTCGGGACCGGGCTTGGACAGGCGGACCGGCACCTCGCCGGGGCGGGCCGCCGGACGCTGTTGCGGCTGTTCGCCGGCGATGAGTTTCAGGGCCGTGGCGAGCATGGGCTCCTGCAGGTCGCCCAGTTCAACGCCGCTCTTGATCGTATCCTCCGCCTTGTAGTCGGGCAGGATGCCCTTGGGGGCGCAGAGCGTAAAGCCGTTCTTGTCGGCAAAACGCGAAATCATCACGTAAATCCCCCAGTTGGGCACGGCGGAAAGCGCTCTCTTCACCTCCGCGGCCGACAACTGCGAGCCCAGCGTCTGGTACCAGGACTGGGCCGGAAGGATGATGCCGCTGCAGAATTTGCCATGGGTCTGCTCGCCGATGACGGTGATGCCCACGTAAGGCGCGAGGCAGCCGATGACGGACTCGGACGCGGAAGCCGTATAGGGCGAAACAAGGGCGTAGATATGCTCCGGGGACAGGATATCGCCGGAGACATCGACCATTTGCGGCTCGTCCGTCATGGAAACGTCGATCTTGGTGGAGAAATAGACAGGGTCGTTCCCCACTTCTTCGGTAATCTCCTTGTTATAGACTTCGGTCGAGAACAGTTGTCCCGAGAGCACGGCTTCCTCCGGGGCCAGCAGCGTGGCGAGCACCTGCTCGGTGAGCACGTAGCCGCCGCCGTTGTAGCGGAGGTCCAGCACGAGGTCCTGCACGCCGGCATCCTTGAGCGAACGGACGGCCTTCGGAAGGTCCAGGGCGGCCTGGGCCGTGAAACTGGTAAAATGGAGGTATCCGACCTTGCGGCCGGCATGTTCGAAGGAGGTGCAGAGGAGGATGGGGTCTTCGTACATCACGACGGCCGTAAGATTGTATGCGCCGCCGCTCTGGCACGACAGCAGGAGTTGGTCCCCCTCAAGGGCCTCGGTGATGACCGTGGCGTAGTTGTCGAGGGTCATCAGGCGGCCGTTCAGGCCGATGACGACGTCTCCCCGCTTCATGCCGGCCTTCCGGGCCGGGGAGTCCGGGTAGGTAAAGGTAATCACCATGATCACCCTTTCCTCCGACCCCATGTAGAGTTCGAAATCAAAGCCGAAGGTCTTCCCCGTGCCGTTGACGCTGTCCATGAAACTGTCGATGTCGTCCGTCATCATGGACCAGCGGTCGTCCTTGTAGCGGATCTCATTCACCTTGGCGATGGGGTCGTCGTCATAACTCCATGAGGCGATGCCGTCGGAGACCTCTTCGTTCCAAAGGTAATAGGAGCGCATCACGTTGGCACCGAACATATTGGCATAATACAATTCGTTCGATTGCGCGTCATCCCTTCCCAGTCTGTCCCTGCACCCGACCGCCATCAGGAGGATGGCGCCCAGCAGAAAGTATCGCAGTTGTTTTTTCATTCACTCAGGTTCTCAAATGCAAATATACGGTTTAATCGGGAATTTTTTTTCTTTTTTTGCGAGAAGTATTGTATCTTTGAAAACCTAACAGAAAGTCTTATGCATATCGGTATCGCCGGCAACATCGGCTGCGGCAAGACGACCCTCACCCGGATGCTCTCAGAGCACTACGGATGGATTCCCAAATACGAATCCGTCACGTACAATCCCTATCTGGAGGATTACTACAAGGACATCCGCCGCTGGTCGTTCAACCTGGAGGTCTATTTCCTGGAGCAGCGTTTCCGCGATGTGCTGGAGATTTCCCGGAGCAAGGATGTCATCATCCAGGACCGTACCCTGCTGGAAGGCGTCTATATCTTCGTAGCCAACAACTACGCCCTCGGCAACCTCTCAGAACGGGATTTCACCACCTACATGAACCTGTTCGACGCCATGATGTCCCTGGTCAAGGAGCCCGACCTGCTGATCTACCTGCGCTGCGGCATTCCCCATCTGGTGTCCCAGATCCAGAAGCGCGGCCGCGACTACGAGCAGTCCATCAGCATCGAGTACCTCAAGGGCCTCAACGACCGCTACGAAAAGTTCATCGGAGAGGACTACAAGGGCCGTGTGCTGGTTATCGACGCGGACGACCTGGATTTTCAGAACCGGCCGGAAGACTTCGAACTCATCACCGAAAAAATAGATGCCGAACTCTACGGCCTGTTCAGTAAATAATTTTTCGTACCTTTGCATACTTAATCCAGTTTTTATGCACATCGCCATCGCCGGAAATATCGGCAGCGGAAAGACGACGCTGACCAAGATGCTGGCCGCCCACTACGGCTGGACCCCGAAATTCGAGTCTGTGGACTACAATCCCTACCTCGCCGACTTCTACGAGGACATGGAGCGCTGGTCCTTCAACCTCCAGATCTATTTCCTCAACAAACGCTTCAAGGATGTCGTGGACATCTCCAAGCAGAGCGAGGTCATCATCCAGGACCGCACCATCTACGAGGATGCCCGCATTTTCGCCCCGAATCTCCATGCGATGGGCCTGATGAGCGCCCGGGATTTCGAGAATTATTCCGACCTCTTCGACCTGATGATGTCTCTGGTCCGCAAGCCCGACCTGCTGATCTATCTCAAATCCTCCATCCCTAACCTGGTCGCCCAGATCCAGAAGCGGGGCCGCGAATACGAGAAGAGCATCCGCATCGACTACCTCACCGGCCTGAACGAGCGCTACGAGAACTGGATCAAGGACTATGACGGCAACCTGCTGGTCGTGGACGCCGACCGCTACAAGTTCGGCAACAAGCCGGAAGACTTCGAAGCCGTCACCGAACTGATTGACAATCAACTGTTCGGACTTTTCCCGCAGAATAACAAATAACTTCTTACCGATACCATGTCTGAAAGAACTACCATCATTGACTTCGTCGAAAAGTATACCCATCAGTTCGCCGACCATGTGTACCTTCGTGAGAAGGTGGACGGCCAATGGAAGGAAATCACCCAGGAACAAACCCGCAAGACGGCCTACAACATCGGCGCAGGCCTGATGTCCCTCGGCCTGGAGAAAGGCGACAAGATCGCCCTCCTGTCGGAGAGCCGCTCCATGTGGATCCTCTCCGAACTGGGCGCCATGTACGCCGGCGCGACCGACGTTCCGCTGTCGGTCAACCTCGGCGCCGACGCCGACCTGATCTTCCGCATCAACCACTCCGACTCGCAGTGGATCCTCGTTTCCGGCAACCAGTTGCCGAAGATCCGCAAGATTGTCCCCGAATGCCCGCAGGTCAAGAAAGTGTTTGTCTTCGACGACACCGCCTTCGACTACAAAGAGTTGCAGGACAACGAGATGCGCATCTCCGAGGTCATCGCCGCCGGTGAGGAGTTCCTCAAAGACCACTACGCCGAGTTCGAGGCCCGCTTCAAGAGCGTAGGCCCGGACGACTACGCCAATATCTCCTACACCTCCGGCACCACCGCCGACCCGAAGGGCATCCTCCTGACCCATCGCAACTATACGGCCAACGTGGCCCAGGGCAACTCGGTCATCACCATCGGCGAGAACGACACGATGCTCATCATCCTCCCGCTGGACCACTGCTTCGCCCATGTCGCCGGCATGTACACGATGATGTTCTACGGCGGCAGCATCGCCTTCGTCCCCATCGGCAAGAACGCCCTCGCGACCCTGAAGAATGTGCCCGTGGCCATCCGCGAGACCCGTCCGCACGTGATGCTCTCCGTCCCGGCCCTCGCCCGCAACTTCAAGAAAAACATCGAAAACGGCATTAAAGCCAAGGGCCCCTTCGTGGAGAAGCTCTTCAACTTCGCCCTGCGCAATGCCATCAAATACAACAAGGAATACTACAACCGCGGCACCGGCGGCACTTTCTGGCGCAAGCCCCTCGTGGACCTCTTCGACAAGATTCTCTTCAAGAATGTCCGTGAAAGTTTCGGCGGCCGCATGAAGTTCTTCGTCGGCGGCGGCGCCCTGCTCGACATCGAGCTCCAGCGCTTCTTCTGCGCCGTCGGCATGCCGATGTTCCAGGGCTACGGCCTGACCGAGGCCACCCCGATCATCTGCGCCAACTCCACCGGCCACGCCATCTTCGGCTCCTCCGGCCGCATCGTCAAGCCCATGGACTGCAAGATCTGCGACGACCAGGGCAAGGAGGTGCCGATCGGCCAGAAGGGCGAAATCGTCGTCCGCGGCGAAAACGTCATGGCCGGCTACTGGAAGAATCCCAAGGCCACGGCCGACACCGTCATCGACGGCTGGCTCCACACCGGCGACATGGGCTACATCTGCCCCTGGGACACCGACTTCCTCTATGTGGTGGGCCGCTTCAAGAGCCTGCTGATTTCCTCCGACGGCGAGAAATATTCCCCCGAGGCCTTTGAGGACAGCCTCCCCGAGGTATCGAAATACGTCTCCCAGGTGGTTCTCCACAACAACCAGAACCCCTACACCATCGTGATGATCGTTCCGGAGAAGGAAGCCCTGAAAGACTTCGTCACCAAGGCCGGCCTCGATCCGGAGAGCCGCGAAGGCAAGATCGCCATGCTCGACAAGATCCAGGCCGAGATCGACACCTACAAGACGGGCGGTCCTCACGCCGACCTCTTCCCCGACCGCTGGCTCCCGAACGCCGTGATCATCTGCGACGAGGCCTTCAGCATCGCCAACCAGATGATGAACTCGACGATGAAAATCGTCCGCCGCAAGGTCGAAGAGCACTACGCCGACCGCATCGCCTACGCCTACACGGCCGAAGGCAAGCAGCTCCACAACGAGAAGAACATCGCCTCGCTGTAAGGCACCGGCGACGCATTTCGGCCGCCCTTCCGTCGCGGCACAACGCAGACAGTCCGCCCCGCACCGTATGAATACGGAACGGGGCGGACCGCCGTTTCGGAACTACTGTGCCGGAAAGTACCAGCGACCGAGGTGGTTGTGCGGAGCGTCGAGGACGAATTTGTAGAACGGGGACCGGGGCAGACGGGACAGATCGACCGTGAAAGACTCCGCTCCGGCCCGGACGGTGCCGAGGGGAACCCACTCGTCTTTTCCGCCCTCCTTGAAATGATTGCCGGCCGAAGCCCAGACCCGCACCCGGGCCTGGTTCCGGACGCTTTTCCAGTGGAGAGTCACCTGCTTGTCTCCGGCCGGTTCCGTTGTCAGGTCCAGAATGTCGACTTTCCCGATGAAGGGCGTCCCGTCCTGCTCCCAGCGCCGGTCGCGGGGTATTTCAAATCCCATGAAGCGGCAGATGGACGGCGCGATGTCCACAATGGCACCGCCTCCGCCGAGGAGCCGCTCGTTCACCTTCCGGTTGGTAACCACCCAGGTCGTCCGCTCGCGGTCGCTCTGGGCGCCATGGTAGAGGCCGTTGTCGGTACGGCCATGGTCCGTGGTCACGACCACCATCCAGTCCTCGCCAAAATGGTCCTGGCGGTACTTGACGGCTTCCCAGACGCGGCCGATCTGCTTGTCCGCCATTTCAACCGCATGGTCGAAGACGTCGCCGTTTCCATAGTGATGCCCGGCATCGTCGGTGTACCAGAGATAGACCCAGCTCAGGTCCGGGGCATCCGTCCGGATGCACGAAGCCGCCTCCCGGGATACATGCTCGTCGATATCAAAGATATGCAGGTCGTCCGGCTTCCGGGGGAAAGCCTCCCGGTCCAGGTCATAGCCGTCCCGGACATAGTCCAGCCGCAGGTTACCCGTCTCCGGCTTCCCCTCGCCGACCAGGACCGTACGGTTGTCGGTCCAACTGGAAAACAGACCGGTGGTAAAGGGCTTCTTCTGTTCCCTGGCAATCCGGAAGATCGTCCAGTAATTGTAGTTCGGGTGAAGATCGTGGTTGCCCCAGACATTGTGCTTGTTGACCCAGGTTGCCGTCAGCAGATCGGTGTAGCCCACCGCGGAAATGGTCGGCGTTTCGTCATAATCTCCGCGGGTGCCGCCGACAAAGATGCGGGCGTAGGCCCCCTGTGCGGCGATTTCCCGCAGGACGGGCAGGTCGAGCCGCTCCACCATGTCGGCGGGGACGCCGTCGATAATGATGAAAACGGCTTTCTTCCCCTTTGCCTGGCAGAGCAGCGCCAGACACAGGAGCAAGGCACAGGTCAAAACTCTTTTCATGGCGGCTTTCGCTATTGGAAAGACTTGTCCCATTCGTACCAGACGGCCGGTTCGGGACCCATCCGGAAGGTCAGGGAGGCGCCGGAGCGGATATCTTCGAAATCGATATACGGGCGGTCCCAGGGCTTGCCGTTGAGCCGGACTTCCTGGATGTAGCGGTTGGCCGGGCTGTTGCCTTCAACCTTAATGGTGAAGCGTTTACCCTCCCCGACCGCAATCGAGGCGCCATCCACCAACGGGGAGCCGAACCAATAGCGCGTGGACGCAGGTTCCACCTGGTAGAAGCCCAGTGCGGAGAGGATGTACCAGGCCGACATCTGGCCCACATCTTCGTTGCCGGAGAGGCCGTCCGGAGCGGCGCTGTACTGCTCCGAGAGGATCTGCCGCACCTTGTCCGCCGTCTTCCCGGGCTCGCCGGCCATTGTGTAGAGATAGACGATATGATGGCTGGGCTCGTTGCCATGGACATACTGGCCGATGAGACCGGACATGTCCGGAGAGGCCTCGTCGCCCAGGGCGGAAGGGGCCGTGAAGAGCGAATCCAGCCGCGCAAGCATGGCTTCGCGACTGCCGAAACAAGCGATCAGGCCGGGCAGGTCGTGGGGCGCCAGCCAGGTGTACTGCCAGGCATTGCCTTCGCAATAGTCGTTGGCCCGGTGGGGTGCGTAGAAGGGATTGAAGGGCGTGCGCCAGCCCCCGTCCGCCGTACGTCCCCGCACGAAGCCGGTCGCCGGATCGAAGAAATGGCGCCAACTGTGGCTCCGCTCCCGGAAGAACGCAGCATCCTCCGCATGTCCGAGCGCCCGGGCGGCACTGGCAACGGCGGCATCGGCGATGGCATATTCCATGTCACGGGCACAGGCCTCGGCACACAGGTCACAGGGGATATAGCCGTATTGCTTGCGCAGGTCCTGCCCGCGCTCATCCAGCATCACGGAAGCCTTGCAGGCCTGATAGGCCCGCTCCCGGTCGAAGCCGGGATAGCCCTTGACGATGGCCTCGGCGACCGCGATGACCCCGGGATTTCCGACCATGCAGTCGGTCTCGTTGGCCATCAGATGCCAGACGGGGAGTTTCCCCTGCTCGTCGAAGATGGCCAGCATCGTGGAGATGAAATCGGCCCGGCGATCGGGCAGAATGATGCTATAGAGCGGCATGGCGGCCCGGTAGGTATCCCAAAGGGAGAACGTCGTCGCCGTGCGGTAGCCGGGATCCGGATGGACGGCATCGTCCGCGCCGCGGTAAGTTCCGTCCACGTCGCAGAACAGGGACGGCGCAATCATCGTATGGTACAGGGCCGTGTAGAAAATCTTCCGGACTTCGGGATCGGAGGTCTCGACCCGAACGGAGGAAAGGGCCTGCTCCCACCGCCGGGTCGCAGCCAGGCGGACGGCCGTGAAATCCCAGCCCGGAAGTTCGGCCTCCATGGCTTTCTGCGCACCCTCGACGCCGGTCGGGGACAGGGCGACCTTCAGCAGGACCTGCTCCCCTTCTTCCGTCCGGAAAGAGAAGCGTCCATAACCCGTCAGCGCCGGGTTATTCGCCCCGGGGACGGCCGTAAAACGGAAGGGTTTGGAGAACTTCGCATAGAAAAACAGTTTCTGGTTCCGGGCCCAGCCGCTGGAATGGCGCCAGCCGCGGACCGTACAACTGTCCAGTACTTCCAGTCCGGTATCAAAGGGCGCTTCGAAATTGCCGCCGTTCTCCAGATCGAAGACCAGCGCGGCGCAGTCGCTCGCCGGGAAGGTGTAGCGATGCATCCCGACCCGGTCCGTGGCCGTCAGTTCGGCCGTCACGCCGTAGCGCAGCAGGGGCACGCTGTAATAGCCCGGCACGGCGACCTCCCGGCTGCGGTCCGCAAGGGACCACAGGCCGCTGCCAGGGTCCGTCTCTACGCCCCTGGCATACACCAGATCCTCCCCCACCACCGGCATCACGCCGATGTCGCACAGGTCGCCGATACCGGTTCCGCTCAGATGGGTGTGGCTGAAGCCGATGACGGTCGAGTCGGAACTGTGGTAGCCGGAGCACCAGTCCCAGGCCTGCGGAATGCTGGTCGGCCCGAGTTGGACCATGCCGAAGGGCACGCCCGCCCCGACAAACACATGTCCGTGACCACCGCTTCCAATACGCGGATCAACTTGATTGACAATGTTTTCCTGCGGGACAACCCCGGTACAGGCCGCCGCCGCGGCCAAAAGAATGGAGAAGAGAAAGAATTTTCGCATGCGGTATTATTATTCGATGGGTCTTTCAGGATGGATGGCCTCCTGCCGGATACCGTTGTCCGGGACAAAGTCAATGTCCAGGATTTCGGCGATGGTGGCGGCAATCTGCAGGTTCTTGTAGTCCGGGGCGTCCGAAACCTCGCCCAGCACGGGAATCCCCCGGCCGAAGGCCAGGAAAAACGTCTCTCCGGATCCGGGAGAGCCGTCACCGTGAAGCGGGAAATCGCTTCCATATCCCCGTCCATGGTCCGTCGTCACCAGATAAGTGGTCCTGCCTTTGTAGAAGGGATCCGCCTCGCAGGTTTCCACGATGCCGCGGATGAAAGCGTCCGTCGCCCGAGCCGAGGACAGATAACGGTCATAACGCTTGGCATGCGCCCATTCATCCGTCTCGCCGAGGGAGACGTACAGGACTTTGGGATGGTCCTTGCGCAGGGATTCCAGCGCATAGGCATAGGTAAAGGCATCGAAGCGCTCGCCGCCCCAGATGCGCGGCATCCCTTCCTGCATCTTATCCAGCAGCCGGGTAAATTCGGTGTCGGACAGGCCCGGATCGTAGGCCGAACTGCCGGGGATGACGCCCCTTTCGCAGCCGACGGCATGCTTAACCTGCCTCCAGGAAGCATACACCATGACACGCCCGGCATAGCGGGGATCGCGGCCGGCCACCTCCAGGACGCTTGTATTGGGATTCGGGACCGCATCATTGCTGGTGATCCGCCCGTCATCGGCATAGCCGCAGAAAATCTCGCTATAGCCGGGATAAGAGAACCAGAAGCGGTTGCTCATGTCCACTTTGCTGCCGAGAAGACGGTTCCCGAGCAGGTAACCATGCTCCGGCACATAGGACCAGATAAAGGGGAAAATGGAGTCACGCGGCTCGGTCCGGTCGGTCAGCGTGGAGTCCGCCCCGCCGAACAGTTCGACCCAGCGCAGGCCGTCGAAAGTGATGATGACCAGCCGGGGGTCGTTGTCCTTCTTTTCGCAGGACACCGCGGCGAGCAGGAGGAAAAGCAGGATGGGAAACAGGATCTTTTTCATAGGTTGTCAGTTATTGATCAGCGACAGTCGATCCATTCGCCCCAGCCCAGGACGGAGAAGGGGCAGTCCGGGCGGATGACTTCGCGCAATTTGTAGTCACTCAGCCAGAAAGCCTCCCTGTGCCCGGTCGAATGGCCCATTTCGTTTTCATGGCCGGAAAGGATCAGGCGTGGAGCGAAGGCGGAGACGAACTGTTCCATCGAGGGGGTCCATCCGTCCATCAGCAGCACATCGCTGGGAGGGAGGGTCCCGGACAGGCGGCCGATCCAATCCAGATCGGCCTGATGGGCCTGATCCCCGGTATGCGTGACCGTAAAACCGCCGGGGAATGTCAGTTGGTAGATGTTGTTGCGGATGGCCCGTGTGGGCGTTTCATCCTGATGTCCGGGCAGCACGCGGACCTGTACCCCGGCAAGCGGATGCACGCCGCCGTCGAGGTGGAGAATCCGGCTGTCGTCCGCCCAGGCGTCCTCCGGCATACAGACCGGCTTTCCTGCCTCCAGGAAGGCCTCGACGACGATCCTGTCCAGATGGTCGGGATGACGGTGCGTCACCAGCAGGGCGTCGCAGTGCGCGCTCAGCGCCCGGAGACGGGCGGCAGGGACAAAGCGGCCCTCACGGCCGTTGAGATCGACGGCGACGGTCGCCTTTCTGGTCCGGACGATGAATCCGTCGTTGTATATCTTGTAGATGCGGACTTTCCCGCGCAGGGGGCGCTCCAAGTCCTGCAGGACCTTGCCCATCCGGCTGTCGACAAAGTCCCGGAAAGCCGCCGTCGTATCCGGGCGGGGCGTGTGGAGGAACGCATCCAGGCTGCACAGGATCAGTTGGCGGGCCGCATCCTGCTCCCCATGGGACACGACCGGAGGGCGGGCGTCCATCGCCTTGTCGATGGCAAGGAGCAGGAGGCTGTCCTGCACAGCCATGTAACGGGGAACGTCATTCCAATATTGCAGGGGTAAACGACTTTGCTGCGCAAAAACGAATTGGCTGAGCAGCAGAAATGCCAGAATTGCCTTTCCTTTCATTGTTCGGGGTGGATTGCGTCCTGTTTGACACCGTTATCAGGAACAAAATCCAGACCAAGGATCTCGGAAATGGTGGCGGCAACCTGCATTCCTTTATAATCAGGCGTATTTTCGACCTCGCCGAGGGCGGGAATCCCCTTGCCGAACGCGGCGAAGAAGAGTTCGCCGGAGCCGGCCGCTCCCGAACCGTGGTCCTTGAAATCATCCCCGCTGCCCCGGCCGTGGTCGGTCAGGAGGAGGTATGTGGTCTTCCCTCTGTAGAAAGGATCGGACTCACAGGTCTCCACGATGTTTCGGATAAAGGTATCCGTCTTCCGGGCCGCATCCAGGTAGCGGTCGTAGCGTTTTTCGTGCGGCCATGCATCCGTCTCGCAGAAAGAGATATACATCACCTTGGGATGGTCGCTCCTGAGCGTCTCTTTCGCATAGGCGTAGGTAAAGGCATCGTAGCGGTCCCTCGGCCAGACGACGGGCATGCCTTCCAGCATCTCGTCCACCAGACGGATCGCCTCGGACGGATGCCTGGCGACGCTTTTGTCATATCCCGTACTGGCGGGGAAAGCACCCCGCTCGCAATTGAGGGCATATTTGATGATCGTCCAGGAACCGTACACCGCAACGCGGCCGGCATAGCGCGGATCGCGGTTGGCCACTTCGAAGACGCTGGTATTGGCGTTCATCTCGGCCTTGTTGCTGGTAATCCTTTCGTCGTCGGGAAAACCGCAGAACATCTCGTTGTAGCCCGGATAGGAGAACCACATCCTGTTGGCCATGTCCATCCGGCTGCCCAGCCAGCGGTTGCCGACCAGATAGCCATGCCCGGGGACATAACTCCAGATGAAGGGAAGAAGGGCCTCCCGCCGCTCGGCAGGCGTCTGGCGCCAATACTTCTCCGCGGCCTGTCTGTCTTTCACATAGTCCGGACGGGCCAGCATCGCGGAGTCGGCGCCGCCGAAAACTTCGGACCAGCGCAAACCGTCGAAGGAAATGACAATCAGACGGGGGTCATTGTCACCCCGCCGGCAGGACGAGGCCAGGAGCAGGAAGGCAAGAAAGAGAAGAACGGATTTTTTCATCGCGAAGGTAATCTTTGCTTCAAGGGGGCCTCGCCCCGGAACATTTTACGTGCCTGCCCGGTCAGCCACAGATACCAGTCCGTATCCTTTCCGTCGTCGATGCCCTGGAAAACGACGTCCAGGTCACTGGCTTTTTCGCACCAGACGAAATTTCCGGAGGGTCTCGTGGGAGACATGGCATATCCGCCGGAGGAGGTGAAGCCGACCCAGTAGTCGGGACCGTCATAGGTATTGGAAGGGACATTGGACACATTGAGTTGCTTGAAAATCGCCGTGCCCTCGTCCATCTCGTCGAACATGCCGATATAGATGGATTCCACCCCTGCGGAAATGTTGCTGTAGAACTGCTCCCAATAGAACTTTCCGCCCTTCCGGAAGCCGGTGCGGGTCGCATCCGCAGCCCCTCTGAAATGGTCCGGATACATGTTCCGGTCGCAGAAACCGGGGAAGATATGCGCCGCGTAGGAAACCGTATGGCTGTCGGTAGAATAGCCGTTGGCCTTATTAATATCGTCCTGGATACGCTTTTGCCACTTGCTGTCGGAAAAGGAGGAAGCATCGTAGCGACCGGCCATCCAGGGGAAGAATCCGTCGCTCTTGCTGACCAGATTCAGCAGGATGGAATGTTCCGTTCCGGACACGCAGTCGGTCGTTCCGTCCCGCCAATAACCCGGGACGCCCAGGAAGATGCTCCAGCCCTGCTGCCGCAGTTTCTCAATCAGCGGTTTCACGACCGAAGGGCGGGGATGACGGTCTCCGGAAAGACCGACGCCCCACAAACCCAGCATCGGTTTTCCATTCTCGTGAAGGTAGTATTTCTGTACGGAACGGTCCTTGAGGCGGTATTCCTCCATCAGGGCGGCGGCGTCCGTCACGAGGGGTTCCAGCGCTTCTTCCGTCGTCCATCCGCTCATGTCATACATGACGGCGATGGCGCGTCCGTACTGGTTGGAGGCCTTCATCGCGCTGCGGAGCACCTTGTCGCAATGGTCCTTGTTTTTGGCATTGCGGATTGAGCTTACGAAGCGCTGCATCCAGACCCCGTCCAGGCCGTAATCCTGCATCCACTTGAAGTGGAGCATCACCGTTTCCTCATCGTAGGAACTGAACACCGACGCATGGCTGCCGTCCGGAAGGATGAAGGGGGCACTCTTCGAAGTTTTTTCGACCGTATACTTTTTCTCGTATTCCCGCATATCCGGCCAGAAATCGATGGAGTTCCGCAGGACACCCGGGCCGAACTGCCCGTTGAGCTGGTAGTGGTACCAGGCACCGCCGGCGGTCAGCGGCGAACCATCCCCGGGCGTTCCGAACCATCCCTGATAACCGGCCATGATCAAACCCTTGTAGGTATCATAGGGTTCGCCGTCCTGATGGATAGGAATGGTCACGGGACGTGTCGTTTCCTCGATATCCCCCGAATAATCCGGGGTGATTTTCACGGGTTTGCAGGAACAGGTGATCAGGCAGAGCCCGATAAGTCCCCCTAAGCAAAATCTTCTCATTTATCTGTTCTGAACGGCATAAGCGGAAGACCGTTCTGCCCTTTTACATTTCCGACTTTATAGTTGTAGAAACAGTAGCGCACGGCAACAGGAGCCGACACCGACGGAGAACTGACCGCAATCCGGCCTCCGCTCAGGAGGGCATTCGCCGGGTAGAATTTCTTGTCGGCACCGCAGATTTCAAATCCGGTATAACTGTCAGTGGGAGGGGCCAGCGGCTCATCCTGCACAGAGACCATGATGCGGTTGCCGGTAACTTCCATCGAGGCGAATCTGGGAGACAGGGCATCGATATCCCACCCATAGGTTTTGGCCAGGGCGAGGTTGGCCAGGCGTCTGCCCACTTCAATTTTCCGGGTCGGGTGGATATTGGACTTGTCTCCGATATCCAGCGTACAAATCATCCCGCTGCCGGGAATGGACTCCAGGCTCTTCTCCTGGGCCTCCCGCATCAGGGCAGCCGTCGTCTTGGTGGCATTGCCATAATCGTATGGGGCGATCTGGACATAGTAGAACGGGAAATCCCCGCAGTTCCATTTGGCACGCAGGTCCTCGACAAAGGCCTTCTGCAGGGCCGGATACTGCTGATAATTCCCGGAGTTGCTCTCACCCTGGTACCAGATCATACCGGCGATGGGCATCACCCGGAACGGAGCCAGTTTGGCATTGTACTCCACACAGGGATAGTTGAAAAAATTGCCGTCGGTGATCGTGGCCGACTTCATCTCGTCGATTTTGATGGACGGGAAGGCGGAAGCGGCCTCCTCGCTCATCCACGTCTCGATTTTCGTCGAGCCCATGGAGGCGACGATCAGGCCGACGGGGACGCCCAGTTCCTTCTGCAGCGCCAGACCGAAGGTATAGGCCGTGGCACTGGCATAGCGGACATCGTCGGGCTTGTTCTTTCCCCAACGTCCCTTGACCCGGTCCTGCGGCTCCTTGCTGTACTGGCGGAACCAGGCGCCGTTCTCGTTATCCATCAGGAAGATCCTCAGCGGAACGGCCGGATCGGCCTCTTCGATCAGGGCCTGTGAATCCGGAACCGGCTGGCCGTCAAAGCCGTTTACGGGCATTTCCATGTTGGACTGCCCGCTGCACAGCCACACTTCTCCCAAATAGATGTCATTGAGGGTCGTGCAGCCGTTGCAATAGATGGAAATCGAATAGGGCCCGCCGGCGTCTCCGGTAGGGACCTCCGCGATCCAACGTCGGTTTTCTCCCGCGACCGCGACGACATCCCGGTCCGTCCAGGACGGAAGTACATGAACTTCCGTCCCGGCGGCCAGGCTTGTCCCCCAGATACGAACCGTCGAATGCTGCTGCAGGACCATGCCGTCGGTAAAGAGAGTCGGCAAGGAGATTTCCGCGGCGAATTCGGCGTTCTTTTTCCAATCCGCTTCCCGCTTCCCGCACGAGGCGAGAAGGGGGAAGAGGGTCAGGAAAAGGGTCGTAATGAGGGGAAGGAAATGCACTTTAATTGTACTCCTCATTGAAAGTCAGTTTGTTGCAGATGATCCGGGCGCCGAATCCGTCGCCAGGGACCGTATAGGTGTACAGATAGGCGACATTGCCGTCCACAGTAACGGCGAGACGGCCTGTACGGCCGCTGTTCGGCATGGCCGCCTCCGGATTGTGGGCATAGGTAAAGACCTGGAAGGCCGCATAATCATCGTCCTCCGGCACCGCGGTTTTCACCTTTTCCGGGTCGGTGATGTTGTAGATGCGGGTTTCGACCTGGCCGTTGGCTGCCCACGCCTGCTGCATGATGGCGACGAACTTGTTTTCACCGACCTCGAACACCTGCATATCCAGGAAACGGTTCATCAGGCAATCGCCCTTCATTTCCACATCGGACTCGCCGGGGGCGGAAATCTTGAAGTGGATGAACTGGGTCCCTTCCTCGGTGCCTTCCTGGTCACCTTCGTTGTAAACGATGTAGCAGGTCGGATCTTCCATGGAAGCACGCTGGACCTTGCCCAGGGACCATTTATCGACCACGTTGACAACTTCCCGGGAACCGGCTACGTATTTGCCGTCCTTGATCTGATAAGTAACATACACGCCGGGGATATTGGCATTGAAACCGCCCCAGTCGGCCGTGGTGGTCGTAACGATCGCATCGCCCTTGAGGTCGCCCACGACGGTGAAATAACGTCCCTCCTGGCTCGTCAGGTCGGCAACCGGGTGCGTATCCGTGTGGAAGAGGTAGGAAGGCTGGGCGTCAATGCCGTCATAGATGTCCATGCGGATGCCGGCGCCGCCGTTCCAGTTGTGCTTACCGGTGGCAAGATGGCCGTTCTGGTCGGTGAAGAGCGAAGTTACGCAGGTCTCCGTGGCGGTTTTGCCGGAGCCGATATACTTCTCGATGGCTTTGACATAGCTGCCGTCCGAGGCCTTGATGGCCTTGATAAGGCAGTTGTCGAGAATCCAGCCGTCCAGATAATAGACATTCTCACCCAGGACGGCGAGGCCGTTGGCGTAGCCGCCCGTCTTCTCGAGGTGGAGGTCGGCGCCTTCCTTGACCCAGACTTCTTCGGACGAGACGGTGATGGTCGGCTTGACCTCGGTCTGCTCGGTCTGGACGAAGTGCAGGGTGTACTGGGCGGTAGTGCCGTCTTCGGCCGTAATGGTCAGGACGACGTCTTTGCTCAGGTCGATGACATCGCTGGCGGAGATGCTGGAGGTCGCCTTGTCAGAGGGCGTAACGGTGACATGGACCTTGGTCGGGTCCACCGGCGCCTCGTAGGAGAAGGTGGCGGGAGCCGTCAGGGTAATGGTCTTGCCGTCGGCGGAGAAAGTGATATCCAGATCATCTTGTTCGCGATCGACACTTTCCGCATAGGCGGTAATATCCTTGATGGCGCATTCGGAGGACTTTTTCTCCTCCTTATTGTCGGGGGTAGGGTTCGCCTGCGGGCTGCAGGAGAAGGCCAGGACTGTCATGGCAGACAGCAGGAAAAGGATTGTTTTTTTCATGTTTGTAAAAGATTGAGTGTTATTAAAGTTCCAATGCGATGGCTGGTGCATAATTGTATTTGGCGCCGCCCCGGCCGGAGAGGGCTCCGAGCCGGAAATAATAGGTCTTTCCGCTCTTGAGTTCCGGATGCTCGTTCAGGTCCAGTTCGATCGACAGGGCCTTCGGGTCGGGACACTTCATTCCGATGTTGATTTCCACCAGGGCGTCGTTGAGGAATTTCCCGACGGTCGGCTGGCTGGACACAAACAGGCCCAGGGTCTTGACATTGCTGTCGGAAGTGACCTGCGTGACCGTGCAGGCGGCCTTGATCTTGTGTCCGGTCCGGTTGACCCGGGCGTCGGTGACGCGAAGGAGAGGCTTGACGCGGAAGTCATACTGGCGCAATCCGTCGATATTGATGGTAAACGCCTCTACGGGCTCGAAGTTGGATTCGATGGTCGTGTAGATCTCATAGGAACCGCGGAACAGCATGGTGTTGCGGTATTCCCCGTTGTTCTTGATTACCATCGACTGCAACTGGGGATTCTTGTAACCCAGTTCCGTATAATAGATCTGGGTCCCCATGTAGATGTCCTGCTGGATCAATTCGCCGGTTTCATCGTCGATGATCGAGCCGTACAGGCCGCTGGTCGGAGATTCGTAGTTGTCGAGCGTGCAGGAAATGCAGGTGGCCAGGGCCAGTCCCGCAAGGAGTATTCTTGTTTTCATAGGGCGCATCAGAAATTCGGGTTCTGGATGAGACCGTTGGTCCCGGTACCGGGAATGGCCTTGTAGTACATGTAATCCTGGAAGGAGAAATTGATCAGGTTGTCGATCTTGGACCGGATGAAAATGTATTGGGGTTTGTCTCCCCGCAGGTCCAGGACCGGAAGCAGCGCATGATACTGGCTGTTCTGGCGCTTCTCCGTGTACTCGCGCCGGCGGATGAGGTCCCAGAAGCGCTGGTTCTCGAAAGCCAGTTCCACGAGGCGTTCCCGCATGATCACATCCGTGCTCAGGGCGCCGATCTTCTGGGTGAAGGCGGCACGCCGGCGGATGTCGTTCAGATAGCCCAGCGCCTTGTCCATCCGGCTTGCGTCCCCGCTCTCATAGACCGCTTCGATATAATTGAGCAGGACCTCGGCATACCGCATATCAATCCAGTCCAGCAGGCCGGAGTCCCAGTTCGGATCCACTTCCGTTTCCTCCAGGAATTTGCGGAGCAGGAATCCGGTGCGGGTATAGTTGCCGCCATAGGGGTCGAATCCGGAATAGTTCGTATCGTCGGCCGCGCCGTAGATATAATAGGTCTTTCCGTCCACCGGCCAGGTGTAGGGATTGCCGCTTTTAATCTTGGCGGTCCCGTCCTGCTGGATCAGGCCTGCCTGGATGATGATCTCCGTCTTCTTGAATTCCGCTCCCGGAAGGATGACCGTCGCATGCAGGCGAGCGTCCTTATCGGCGAATATATCCGTCGGATGGTCGAATTTGTAGTAATTCTTGGATGCGGAATAGCCCGTGTAGTCGGTCAGGTCGTTGCCGGCATCGGACGTGCGCACCGGGGTGCTCTCGCCGTTGGAGCCGTAACTCTCGTAGAGATCCACCAGTTCCAGGTTCGGATCCATGCGCCCCGGATGCGGCCAGCCGCCGCAGGTCTGTTTGGGTTGGAAGAAAATCGGATAGTTGCTGCCCGTTCCCTTGACCGTAACCCCTTTGATGAAAATGACTTCGGGGCTCGCGCTGTTGGGCTGGGTAAACAGTTTGTAATAATTTTCCGCCGCTTCCGCCGGGGTGGCGGGCTCCGGCTGATACAGGCCGTAACGATCCGAATCGATGACCAGTTCGGCCGCCTCGATGGCCGTCTTGTACCATTCTGCCGCAGCCGCGGCGTCCACGCCGACCAGGTGTTCATCCACCGCCTTGCCGGCCAGGGAAACCTTGTCGCCGAACTTGGCGACGGACGCGGCGAAGAGGGCGACCCGGGACGTCAGGGCGGCTGCCACGTATTTGTTGGCACGGCGCTCCGTCAGGCCGACGGGAGGCAGTTTTTCCATCGCGGTCTTTCCCATTTTAATGGCATAGTTCCATGTCTCCTCCTCGGTGGAGCGGGGCACCTTCAACGCATCTACGTCCCCCGTCCACTGCTGGGTCGTCTCGATGATCGGAACGCCGCCGTAACGCTTGGCCAGGCCGAAATACGTGTAGCACTTGATGAAGGCCACCTCGCCCTCCAGGGCCGCCTTTTCATCGTCCCGCACCGGCAGGGTCGGGATGGCGTCGGAGAGGATATTGACATCCCGCAGCAGGGAGAAGGCGTCCGACCACCACTGGAAATAGTTGACGCTGTAGTGATCCACATACTGGGAATGGGTCGCTTCTTCCGTAAACATGGCCGGAACCATGTTGGAATGGGTGTAATGCTGATTGAAGCCGTCCCGCATGTACATGAAGTCCTCGACCGGCAATTGGGCGTACAGGTTGGCCATGTACAGTTCCACGCCGGCGGAGGAAGAGAAGAGGACATCCGGGTTGATTTTGTCCTTGGGCTGAATGTTCAGGTAGTCCGCACAGGCAGAGGAGACCAGCGCGGCAAGGAGCATAGAAAGTACCGTATAGCGTTTCATAAGCATCTTAGAATGAAATGTTTACACCCAGATTCCAACTTTGCATCAGCGGATAGTTGCATCCCATGCTGCTGGTCCCGACCGTCTTCTCCGGATCGAAGGGCTTGACGAAGGGGTCGCAGAGGGTGAACACGTTGTTGGCGTTGACGTAGAAGCGGACTTTGCTGATGCCGATACGCGTCGTCCAGCGTTGCGGGAGCGTGTAACCGATCGTCAGGTTCTTCAGACGCAGGTAGGTGACGTCCCGCCGCCAGACGGAACTTTCCAGATAGTTGGAGCCGGCGTCGGTAATCACACGGGTCGAAGGCCATTTCCCCGGAATCCACTCACTGGTATCGTCAAACATGTCCGTCCGATGCCAGCGGTCGTAGAAATAGGCGGGGGTGTTGAGGTTGTAGGCCAGCACCTCGGCGTACATCTCCTTGAAGCGGATGGTGTTGAATCCGGAGCCATGGAAGACCAGGGAGAAGTCCAGCCCTTTCCAGGAACCGGACAGGGTCAGTCCATAGAACAGTTTCGGATAGCCGCTGTAGAAGAGCGGAACCATGTCATTCCCGTCGATGACGCCGTCTTCGTTCATGTCCTTGTAACGGAAGTCGCCCGGAAGGATCTTGTCGTTGCCGCGGGCCCCGTTCTGGACCGGCGCCTGGAGAATCTCCTGCTCACTTTGGAACTGTCCCTCCAGGACATAGCCCCAGTACACATCGTTGTACCGGTTGGCACGGCCGTTCAGCCAGCGCTGCCGGGTACTGGAGAATTCCGCCTCCTCGACATAGAGGTTCTGGGAACGGGCATAATTGAAGTTGCCGGAAATGCTGTAGTAGAAGTCCCCGGCATGGCCGTTCCAGGCCGCCGTGAAGTCGATGCCGAAGGTGCGGTCGCTGTTGAGGTTTTCCTGCGGGAGACTGGCTCCGAAGGTGTTGGGCAGCGACAGGAGGCGGCTGGACAGCAGGCCCGACCGGTCGCGGTCATACACATCCACGGAGAAGGTCAGGGCATTTTTCAGGAAACCGAAATCCAGGCCGATGTCCGCCATCTTCGAGGTAAACCAGGTCAACTTGTCATTAACCAGCGCGGGAGACGCCGCACCAGTCGTCCAGACGCCGTCCGTGAACTCATATCCCCCGCCGCCGGTCACACTGAAACCGGGAATATACTGGAAGGGCTTGCCGTTGTCTTCGCCCACCAGACCATAGGAGGCGCGCAGTTTCAGATAGGAAATGACGCGCTGCCGTTTCATGAAAGGCTCCTCCGAGACGCGCCATCCGGCCGAGACGACGGGGAAGAAGCCCCATCGCATCTGCGGACTGTACAGGCAGGAACCGTCATACCGGAAGGAGGCGTCCAGCAGATACCTGTCTTTGAACGCATAGGACAGACGGCCGATGTAGGACATGCTCGTCTCGTCTTTTTCCATACCGGAGGTCTTCATGTTGTTCTCGCTGGCCAGGTCCACCTGGTCCCCCGTATAGAAGGAGTATTCCCGGAGAAGGGAACTGGTACGGCTGTGGTAGCCGGTCTGCTCATACACGAATGTCGCTTCCACCTGGTGCTTCCCGCCGAACAGGTGGGAATAGGCAAGCATGGCCTGCAGGGTGGTCAAGCCGGACGTGGTGTAGGCATTGCTGATGGTGGACGGACCGTTCTTTTCCTGCGGAGAATAGGGAATGTCCGCCGTCTCGTCGTAAACATAGAGGTTGTAAGCCTTGTTGAGCGTCTTGGTGGAGATGTCCCGGTAGTTGTAACTGAAGTTCACCTTGGCGTAGAGCCCTTCCAGGAAAGGGAAATCATAGCGAAGGGCGGCGGCGCCGTTGAATACCCGGTCATCCGTGTTGCTGTAGCCGGAGACGCCGGACATGGACTTCGCCAGGGCATGGCCGTAAGAGGTGACGGCCATGTAGTCGGGGTTGCCGTTCGCATAGATCGGCTCAGTCGGAAGGGCCGTCCGGGAAGCGAAGAAAACGTCATAGAACCCGCCGACAGTGCCCTTCTTGCGGTCCTCGGAGCCGGACAACTGGAAGTCCAGATGGAGGTGGTCCGTGATGTTGACGTTGACATTGGAGCGGAAATCCACCTTGTTGTATCCCAGGTCTCCGCTCCGCAGCAGGCCTTCGTCCGTCAGGTAGCCGGCTCCGACGTAATATTTCGCGCGCGGGGTCGCCCCTTCCACGGAGAGGTGGTATTGGCGCTGGGTCGAAAAGGGTTTGATGACGGCGTTGTACCAGTCGGTGGACGGCGCGGCCGCCTCCTGCGCGAGTTGCTCCCGCGTGTAGGCGGGCGTACCATTGTAAATCATGGCCTCATTGTAGAGTTCGGTCCACTGCTGCCGGTTGCTCATCGCCGGCATATCCGTCGGCATCTGGATACCGGCCACCGCTTCGAAGGAAAGGACGGGCCGCTTGGAGGAACCCGTCTTGGTCGTGACGATGACGACGCCGTTGGCGCCGCGGCGGCCGTACACGGCACCCAGGGCATCCTTGATGACCGAAATGCTTTCAATGTCATTCGGATCCAGCCGCTGGAAAATGTTGTTGCCGGAGACCTGCGGGATCCCGTCCACGACATAGAGCGGATTGCCGAAGCCGCGGATGTTGATACTGGTGCTGAAGGAGCCCGGTTCACCGTTTTCCTGCCGGATCTGCAGACCTGCCACTTTGCCGGCCAGGTCCTGCGCCAGGGAGGAACTGGTCGCTGTCTTGAGTTCCTTCCCTCCGCCGATGCTCGAAACGGCCCCGGTCAGGTTTTCACGTTTCCGCACGCCGTAGCCGATGACCACCGCATCGTCCAGCCGTTCCGCCTCGGCCAGCAGGACAAGGGTCTTCCCATCGATTTCGCGGGCCTGTGCCGTGTACTCCTTGAACCCCAGGAAACTGATGTTCAAGACCTCTTCCGGACCGGCTTTCAACTCGAAGTTGCCGTCCAGGTCGGTGGTCGTCGAGGCGCGGCTGCGCGAACTGAACACGACCGCTCCCGGGACAGGGGCGCCTGACTCGTCCGTCACCTTGCCCTTGACAGCCTGGGACTGTCCCTGCGGCTGGGCCGGGGACAGAAGCGGCAGGAAGGCGAGCGGGAGGGCGACTGCCATTCTGACGATAAGATTGCTTTTCATAGATAAGCGCGTTCTGTTTTTACGCAAAAATAAAAGGCGACCTTTAACGGCCACCTTAATATTTCCTTAACGCAGGGAGAAAACGCTTAAAATGTTTTAATTTTTTACGGCAACCCTATTTTTTCTTAACAAAATCAGTAAAAGGAGTACTGAATTCCTCTCCCATCATCTGGGAATACCGCTGCACGAAAGCCTTGTAAGATTCCTGCGCCGCACCGTAGCGTTTGCTCTCCATCAGGGCGGTGCATTTCATCCGCACCGCCTCTTCGTCCAGCGAGTCGAAGCCGAGCACCAGGTCGCTCAGGAACACCCGGTCGGAATCGGACATCCGCCGGACAGAGAGGGAAGAAAGGGCGGTGATCATCTTCTCGGCATATTCCGCCTTGAAGCGGTCCAGCCACTCCGCCTCTACATCCGGAAGCAGTGGTCCCCTGCCGGCCAGATGGACGAATTCCTGGACCGCTGCGGCGTCCGCCATGCCCGAATGAACGGCCTCAGACAGTTCCAGCGCCCGATAGTAGTCGCAGGGAATTCCAGCCATTTCCATTGACCAGTTGCCGGCGCTGCTGGAGATGGATGCAGGGCCCAGTTTTTCCAGCTGGGCACGGATCCGGTTGAAATAGACCGCCCGGTTGTTGTTGAAACTCTCTTCGCTCTTGTCGAACCAGAGGTTTTCCCGCAGTTGCGCATTGGATACCCGTCCGTCCTCACGGCAATGCAGAAGCAGGAAGGCAAGCAGTTGCTGCATCATCGGAGAGAACTCCTTGGTCAGATCCTGACCGTTGGGGCCGGTCACCTTGAAGAAGCCCAGCAGCCTGATCTGCGGAGCGTCCGGAGCCGTTTCCGTCTCGTCTTCCTGCGGGAAAACAGGCTTGTCGCGCCGACGGACAGCCCACAGGAGCGCCGCGGTACCAAGCAGCGCCAAAACAAGTAGCAGCCAGGGCCACCAGGGGCTTTCTTCCCGGCTCGCAACAGGCATCTGCCGATAAGGGTCCCGGATCGAGAAACTCTTGACAAGGCCGTTCCCGCCCGGAGCCACGCCCGCGATATAGACTTTCCAGCCATCCTCAACGCGAAGCAGCCGGCATCTCCAATAGACCGTCATGCCATGCGTAAGGATGGGGCTTCTCCGGCATTCGCCGGTCTCCGGATTGATTTCGGCCAGGACAAGGCGACCGGAATCATAAGCGAGCAGATGGAAGCGGCCGTCATAAAAGACCAGGTCCGGGGATGCCGGAGACAGCGCATCGGATTCGACCACCGTCCGCACGGAGCCATCGTCCAGGCGGATCGCCAAGATGTCGGAGAAATCAAGGATGGTAAGGTCCTGGCGCCCGCTTTCATTGCCGTCGCCACCATAGAAAAAGGCGATGCTGTCCCGCACGCAGAAGGCGGAGCGGCGTCTGGGCTCCACGTCTTCCAGCACCATCCGCTTGACCGGCGCGCCCGGTTTCCAGCAGACCATCTCATTCAGGAAACGGTGATAACCATAGCCGAAGAGGCGTATCACGCTCCCGTCGGAAGGATTGCACAAAAGGGCGGACTCATAACTGCGGGAATAGGCCTCACGCCGTTCCTGCCGTTCCCAGCACAGGCGCTCGAAGTCGAATCGGTTGGGAACCGGCGGCTGCGCCTCCAGATCAAGGATATAGAGCCCGCCGTCGGAATCCTGGATAATATCCTCCCCCATCGCCTCGATCGGCAGGGTGTCCGCGAAGGGATAACGCTCGGCCTGGTCGCCGTCGGGATGGATCCGGACGATTTCGTTGGCACTGACAAAGGTCAGCCCGCAGGAAGAATCACCATAGGCGATGCGGAAAGGAACGCTGATCGGGAAGGACGGTCCCGGTTGCCAGCGGGCATCCTGTTCCTCCCGCCAGATCGGATTTGCGATGGCGGCGGTCAGCCGGCGGCCCTGTTTTGCCGTATGGGCGAAGCGGGCGGCATTGGTAAACTGCCAGTGACAATCCCGCATCTGCAACCTGTCGCTATAGAGAGAAACCTCATAGAGGATCAGGGGCGCGATTTCGGTGATATTGCCCACGGCCCCGAATCCGACGCTCGCACTATGACGACGGGACGGAGCGGAAATACTTGTAAGGTAATCGCCGTTGGCATAGATCCGAAGCGAATCGCGCCGCCTTCCGATCCCGAAAGAAATCCGGTTCACCTCTCCGAGGCCGTGCGCAAGGGCCAGGGGCTTGGACACGTGCGACCCAAGGTTGACCAGCATGCCGGGCGCCTGGTCACGATCGTGGATCAGGACCAGACCCAGATCCGTCTGTCCGTCAATGAGAAGGTGGCAGATCGAGCCGAAGGGCTCCCGTTCCAGGTCGATCCGCAGGAGGAAATCCAGGGAAAGACTGTCCCGGAAAGGAACCTCACGCCTTGCATCTCCGATCGTCAGGGAAGTCCGCGCAGAAACGGGGGCTTCATAAGAACGGAAGGCCAGTCCCCCGACATTCTCCGCCGGCAAGGGCGTCATCGGCCCCGCCAGCAGCAAACCTATCAGGAGAAACAGCGTCAGCATATGGAAAGAAGTGATAACAAGCGCTTACAAGGTCTGGCCGCCGATGAATTCGCGCATAATGGAGGTCGGGGGGATGGCGGCGATTTCGTCGGGATGGAGCGGGAAGATGTAACTGAGGAATTTGAGCAGGCGGACGGCTTCCGGATAGGCCGGAGAGGCCTGGGAAATCCGCCGCAGGAGAGGCTCTGCGTAGTATTTCAGCAGCGGGAGTTCGAAGACGAGGGCGGAGTTGAAGATGGCGTCGGCATTTTCCTGGAAGGGGAAGATGCCGCGGATCTCGCCCCGGCGGACGCTGTCCCAGCGGAGGATGGTATCCTCGGGAGAGATGCCCCGGACGCGGTTGTCGCGGATCATCCGGCGCAGGAGACGGTTGTCGGAGGTGGAGATGTTGTTGTTCTCGTCGATGCTCAGCGAGGTCAGCGCGGAGGCGTACACGCGGAAAATGCGGGTCTGGTCCACGCCGGGGACCATCTCGGGATTCAGGGCATGGATGCCCTCCATGATGAGGATGTCTTTCTCGTCGAGATGGAGTTTCTTCCCCTCGTAGCGGCGGCAGCCGGCCTTGAAATCGAACTTGGGGATTTCAACCTCCTGACCGGCCAGCAGTTCGTTGAGCTGGCGGCCGAGCAGATCGAGGTCCATGGCGCCGAGCGCCTCGAAATCATAGTTGCCGTTTTCGTCCTTCGGAGTGTCCTCCCTATTGTGGAAATAGTTGTCCAGTTCCAGCACTTTCGGGTTGAGTCCCAGCACCTTGCACTGGATGGCCAGGCGCAGGGAGGTGCTGGTCTTGCCACTGGAGGAAGGGCCCGCGATGAAGACGATCTTCACCTGTCCGCGGCGCTGCCAGATCTGGTCGGCGATGGCCGCATACTTGCGTTCGTGCAGGGCTTCGGCCAGATTGATCAGTTGGACGGCACGGCCCTCCTCTATCGCCTTGTTGAGATTGCCGATGCCGCGCACGCCCTCGATGTCGCACCAGTCGGAGTATTCCTTCAGCGAAGCGGCGATCTTGCTCTGGCGCCGGATGGGCATCAGCCGGCCGGAATCGGCCATCTGGGGCAGTTGGAGGCACATCCCCTGGTTGAAGCCCACCAGCCCGAAGGTCTTCAGCAGGCCGGAGGACGGCACCAGCGGGCCATGGAAGGAATCGGCCGTCTTCCCGAGATAATAGACATTGGTGGTAAAGACGCCCGTCGAACGCAGGAGTTCGGCCTTATGGGGCTGATGCTGGGCGTCGAAGATGGCGGCCGCCTCCTCCGACAGCATCCGCTTTTTGGTGAAGGGGATATCCGCGTCGATGATCTTCTGCATGCCCTCGCGCACCTTTTCGATTTCCTCGTCGGTGAGGAAAAGTACGGGGCGGCGGCCGTCTTCACTTTTGAAGGGCTCCAGCAGTTCGCAGTAGAGGCCGCTCGGCAGCGAATGGTGGATGGCCAGGATCTTATCGGGATACTGCTCCCGCACGACGGCCTGGAGGACGAAGCAGAGCGAACGGATATAGCAGCGACGGCCGTCCGAATCGCCGTAATCGAGGAATTCGACTTCCTGGGAGACAATCACCTGATAAGAGAGGTCCTTGAGTTCGTGGTCGACCAGGGCCGCGAGCACGGGACCCTTGATGTGCCACTTCGCAGCCATCTCGCCGAGGGTCGTCCCCAATTCCACCTGATGGCGCTTGCCATCGTTCTTGCACCAGATACTGATCATAATACTTCTTTGAGAAAGGGACCCGTCACGGATTTGGGGTCGCGGGCAAGGGCTTCCGGCGTGCCTTCCGACACGATGAAACCGCCGCTCCGGCCGCCGTCCGGCCCGAGGTCGAAAATATAGTCCGTGCTCTTGAGCACGTCGAGGTTATGTTCGATGATAATAACGGTATTTCCCTGATCGACAAGGCGTTGGAGTACGCCCAGAAGGACCTTGATATCTTCGAAATGCAGGCCCGTCGTGGGCTCGTCGAGGATGTAGAGGGTGTTGCCGGTATCTTTTTTAAACAGTTCGGCGGCCAGTTTCATGCGCTGGCTCTCGCCGCCGGAAAGGGTCACCGCGCTCTGGCCCAGATGGATATAGCCCAGGCCCACGTCCATGAGCGCCCCAAGTTTCTGGGCGATCTTCGGCACGGGCGCGAAGAATTCGCAGGCCTCGCTGACGGACATCTCCAGCACATCGTTGATGTTCTTCCCTTTGTAATGGACCGCCAGGGTATCGTCCTTGTAGCGCCGGCCGCGGCACTCGTCGCAGACCACATGGACCGAAGGCAGGAAGTTCATCTCGATGAGTTTGATCCCCGCGCCCTTGCAGGCCTCGCAGCGTCCGCCGGGGACGTTGAAGGAGAAGCGGCCGGCCTCGAAGCCGCGCACCTTGGCGTCGATGGTGTCGGCGAAGAGGTTGCGGATGTCGCCGAAGACGCCGGTAAAGGTGGCCGGATTGCTCCGGGGCGTACGGCCGATGGGACTCTGGTCGATCTCTATGAGTTTGTCTATGTTCTTGAGGCCCAGGATCCTGTCGTGGGGCAGGGGCTTGATGCGGGCGCCATAGAACTTGTTTTTGAGCACCGGCATGAGGGTCTCGCTGATGAGGGAGGACTTGCCGCTGCCGCTGACGCCGCTGATGCCGACAAAGCAGCCGAGGGGAATGTCGATATCGACATTTTTGAGGTTGTTGCCGCGGGCGCCGCGGATGCCGAGGGAGAGACCGTTGCCCACGCGGCGGCGGGCCGGAACGGGGATGGTCCTGGCCCCGCGCAGGTAGTCCAGCGTCAGCGACGGGCCGATGTGCGTATGGGGCTTCTCCTCCTCCGACAGGGCTTTCCCGCGCAGGAGGACATCCGTCGGGGCGCTCAGGCAGACTTCCCCGCCCTTCTCCCCTGCTCCGGGGCCCACATCCACCAGCCAGTCGGCGGCGAACATGGTCTCGGCGTCATGCTCCACCACCATGATGGAGTTGCCCTCGTCGCGGAGTTCCTTCAGCGAATGGATGAGTTTGCGGTTGTCGCGCTGGTGCAGGCCGATGGAGGGCTCGTCGAGGATGTAGAGCACGTTGACGAGTTTCGAGCCGATCTGCGTGGCCAGGCGGATGCGCTGGCTTTCGCCGCCGGAAAGGGTGGCGGTAGGCCGGTCGAGGGTCAGGTAGTCCAGTCCCACGTCCAGCATGAAGCGAACACGCTCGCGCAACTCCTTGAGAATGTCGCGGGCGATGGCGTTTTCCCGGGAGGAAAGGCGGTCGGAAAGGGTCCCGAGCCATTCGGCCAGGGCGCTGATTTCCATAGCGGAAACCTCCGAAATGATCTTTCCGTCAATGCGGAAGCACTGCGTCTCGCTGCGCAGCCGCGTTCCCCCGCACACCGGACAGACGATCTTCTCGTCGATGTCGTCGGCGATGCCGTCGAAGGCGACCATCTCGGACTGGGGGCCGTCGCCGATGCGGAAGAGTTCGTCGGAACCGAAGACCAGCAGGGACACCACCTCGTCGGGAATGGCCTCGATGGGGTCGTAAAGGGAGAAATTGTATTTGCGGGCGATGGAGCGGATGACGTCGAACTTGCGCGTCTCGCGGATGCGGCCCAGCGGGACGATGCCGCCGTCGGCGATGGAGACGCTGCGGTCGGGGATGATGCTGTCCATATTGACATCGACAATCATCCCGAGGCCCTTGCAGTGGGGGCAGTAGCCCTCCGGCGAATTGAAGGAGAAGGTGTGGGGCTGCGGTTCCTGGAGGGAAAGGCCGCTTTCCGGATCGACCAGGTGCTTGGAGTAATGGCTCAGGGCGCCGGTCTCCATGTCCATGACGGCGACGGAGCCCTTGCCGCGGCTGAGCGCGGTCATGACCGATTCGCGGATGCGTCCGCGGTCTCCGGCACCGGGCTTGAGTTTGTCCACGACCAGCTCGATGAAATGGGCTTTGTAGCGGTCCAGGGCCGTGACGGCGGAGAGTTCCAGGAGTTCCCCGTCGATGCGGACTTCCGTGTAGCCGCGCTTGCGGAGCTGCTCGAAAAGCTCTTTGTAGTGGCCTTTGCGGCCGCGCACGAGCGGGGCGAGCAGGAGGCATTTGCGCCCCGCATAACCCGTCACCAGCAGGTCCACGATCTGTTCGTCGGTGTAACGCACCATTTCCCGGCCGCTGGCCGGGGAGAAGGCGCGGGAGGCCTTGGCATAGAGGAGGCGGAGGAAGTCGTAGATTTCGGTGATGGTGCCGACGGTCGAACGGGGGTTGCTGCCGGTGGTCTTCTGTTCGATGGCGATGATGGGGCTGAGGCCCTTGATCTCCTCCACTTCCGGCTTCTCCAGCACGCCCATGAAATGCTTGGCATAGGTACTGAGCGTATCCATGTAGCGGCGCTGCCCTTCCGCGTAGAGGGTATCGAAGGCCAGCGAGGACTTCCCGCTGCCCGACAGCCCTGTCACCACGACGAAGGCATTGCGCGGGATGTCCACGTCGATGCCTTTCAGATTGTGGGCCGCAGCGCCCCGTATCTCGATATACTCCCGCTCCATTTTCAAGAATGCCGACTGTCAGTTTTTGCCAGGTTAGGGAACACAAAAATACGAAATCTTTGTTAATTTTGCGAAAATATTAGACGCCGATGATCTATATCAAGGTATTTCGCTGCAATCATCTGCAGGAAAACAGCATTCTCCTCTGGGACGAGAGCCGGGAAGGCGTCCTCGTCGATCCGGGCTTCTATTGGGACGAGGAATTCGCCGCGCTGGACGAGTCCCTGCGGAAGGAAGGGATTACCCTCAAGGCTATCTGGCTGACCCATGCCCACTTCGACCATTTCTACGGCGTCGGACCCATCGTCTTTTCCCTGCCGGGACAGCCCCTGCGCGGGTACATCTGCAAGGACTGGACGGAGGTGCCGCAGCCTCCCCGCGGGCCGCAGCGGCTTCCCGTCTATCTCCACAGCGCCGAGCAGATGCTCCTGGACCTGTCTCCGAAGATGACCCGGCCCTTCGGCCTGAAGGCCCCGGATGCGACCTTTTCCTACACCCCGCTCGCCGAGGGGGATGTCCTCTCCTTCGGCAAGGCCTCTTTCCGCGTCATCGAGACGCCCGGCCATTCTCCCGGCGGCGTATGCTTCTACGACGAGGCCGACCGGCTGCTCCTGACGGGCGACACGCTCTTTGCCGGCGCCATCGGCCGCAGCGACATGGCCGGCGGCGACTATGACAAGCTGATTGTGAGCATTATGGAACGCCTCCTGGGCCTTCCCGGCGACGTGGAGATCCTCCCCGGCCACGGCGGCCGCTCGGACATCGCCACCGAACGCACCCACAACCCCTTCCTCCAGCCGTTCAACGAGCCGGAGGAGGAGACGCCGTTTCTTTAATTGATCCCGCGCTCTTTTTTGATGGCCTCGTAGGCCTCCTGGATCTTCCGGAATTTCTCCGCCGCGGCCTTCTGGACCTCGGGGCCAAGTGTCGCCACCTTGTCCGGATGGTTCTTCATCGCCATGCGCCGGTAGGCGCTGCGGACCTCGTCGTCGGTCGCCGAGGGCTGGATCTCCAGCACGGCATAGGCCGAATTCGTGTCTTTGTAATACATCGCGATGACCGAGGCCGCATCCGAGGCGCTCAGGCCAATGGTGGTCGCAATGGCCTCCAGGACAGACTTTTCGCTCTTGTCGAACTGGCCGTCCGCGATGGCGATCCGAACGAGATAATGGAGGAGTTGCAGACGCTGCGAATAGTTCATGTAGCGGGCGATCTGCGGACCCACTTCATAGATATTGACCTGCTGGGTGCTCAGCCGCTCCAGCACGCGTTCGGCATCCCCGACGGCCGCATCGCCGAAATTGCGCCGGATGAAATCCTTCACCACCTCGATTTCCCTCGGGTGCGTTTTCCCGTCGGCCTTGATGACCGCAGAGGAAAGCACGAGGAGGGAAACGAAGAAACTGTTGCGCTGCTCGGTGGCGCTGTACCCGCCCTGCCGGTACGAAGTTCCCGGAGATGCCCCCTGAGAGGTCTGGGAGCCCATCATCTGCCGTGCGGCATCGACGGCCCCTTCCCAGACGGCCCCCGCAAGATAACCGAGCAGGCCCCCGATGGGCCCGAAGGCGACCCATCCGAGGACTCCCGCTATCCATTTGGCTGTACCCATTTCCTTTTCTTTTACAGGGCCTTCATCAAATCCCGGTCCAGCGGAACCATTCTGCCATTTTGGCGTGAGGCGGGACGGATGTCCATTACAGACTGGCTATGAGGATTTCTTTGATCGCCTGCTCGTCGAGGGGGACGTAGGCCTCCTCCAGCCCTTCGTTCACGGCGATATGGTGGGCCATTTCGCCGATACGGCTGTCGTCTATCCCCACCTCGCGCAGGTGCATGGGGATGCCGATGCTCTCGAAGAAGGAGTAGGTCGCGTCGATGGCCTTGCGGGCGATTTCCCAGGGGTCCAGCGAGGGGTCGATGCCGAATACATTGATGCCGTATTTGACAAAGCGCCCGAGGGTGCGTCCGCTCAGGATATGATCCATCCAGCGGGGCGTGATGATGGCAAGGCCTTCGCCGTGGGTAATGTCGTAATAGCCGCTCAGGGCATGCTCGATCCCGTGGCAGGGCCAGCCGGAAGGGCTGTTTCCGAGCGAGAGGATGTCGTTGCAACCGTAGGTGCAGCAGAGCATCATCTCGGCGCGGGCCGTGTAGTCTTCGGGATTCTCCAGGCATTTCCGGCCGTTGACCATCAGGGAGCGCAGCATGCTCTCGCAGAAACCGTCGTTCAACAGGGTCGTGTCCTCCGCGAAATACTGCTCGATGGTATGGTTCATGGCGTCGGCGATGCCGGCCGCGGTCTGTTTCCGCGACACGGAGAAGGTGTAGGTCGGGTCCAGGAAGGACACCGCCGGGTAAAGCAGAGGGTCGATATACCCGATCTTGTCGTTGGTATCGGTCCGCGAGATGACCCCGCCGCTGTCGTATTCGCTGCCGGTGGCGGCCAGCGTGATGATATCCACGATGGGGAGGGCGGCCTTCGCCTTGACCTTGTAGGTAATCAGGTCCCAGGGATCGCCGTCGTAGCAGGCACCGGCCGCGATGGCCTTGGAGCAGTCCAGCACGCTGCCGCCCCCGACGGCCAGGATCACCTCGATGCCATGCTCCTTGCAGAGCCGCACGCCGTCCAGCACGCTGGGGTCGTATTTCGGGTTGGGCTGGATGCCGGGAAGTTCGACGATTTCAAAGCCCTTCAGCAGTTCCAGCACCTTGTCATAGAGGCCGATCCTCTTGATGCTCCCGCCGCCATAGGTCAGCAGCACCTTTTTCCCGATGGGCGCGAGCGCCGCGGGCAGCTTCTCAACCACGCCCTTGCCGAAGACAAGGCGCGTAGGGGTCATGTAGTCAAAATTCTGCATGGTATCGACACATTTTTTGCTGCACAAATGTACATAAAATCTCCCGATTTTAGGCCAGTTGCATAAAAATCAAGACCGATGTCTTATCTTTGTAGGCGAGCGGTCATCGCCTCTCGGCACGCCGCCCCACTCCGCTCAAAGGCCCAGCCGACAATAGCGGGCGACCCCACGCCGCTCAAAGGCCCAGCCCCAAACCCTGTTCCTCCAACTGCCCTGCGAAGCCCCTTTCTGGCAACAACCCGCGACCGTCCTCGCCATCTCTGACACCAATCTGCAACTAATCTCGCCGTCCTATGTAATTCCACCCTTGCAACAACCCGCGGTAGCCTCACCTTCTTGCACGATTTCTTCCTGGCAACAACACACCAAACTTTCCAACGCGTCTTCTCTGGCAACAACCCGCGGTAGCGCCGCGAGCCGCTATCTCGAGCTCGCAAGGCAGCGTTCCGCGAGGTTGTAGCCGGCGGCCTGCGTTCCTGCCGCCGGCGGTGACAGCCTCATCTCCATTCCTCCACCTCAACACCCCGCAACGGGCTTTTCCTCCAAAACACATCCTGTCCCCGAATACAGATCCCAGCCTCCGAAAACGCGTTCTTCGGTCAGGCCACCGCTTCCGAAAAGAAATCCTGCTCCGAAAACGCGTAAAATGGATATCGCTGATTTACAGCGCCTTATCGACTCTTCTTTTCAATAAATAGCGAAAGAGGAAACGATAGTTGATTAATTATCAACGAACTACATTTTACGGGCATTGTGCCGTCCAATCCGTTTTGTCTTGATCCGCCCTGATATAAGTTTACCGATGTTGAACAGCAGATGGTCAGGACACCCCACTTTCGCCGTGGAGGGTAAGTGACTGAATGGCAAGATGAACTGCAAAGTCCCTGTCTGAGTTTCAATACAGGGACTTTTGCATATCGTGAGATAGACAGACAAATAGCCTCCACGCAGATTGTGTCGACCAATCCGTTTTGTCTTGATCCGCCCTGATATAAGTTTACCGATGTTGAACGGCAGATGGTCAGGACACCTCGCTTTGGCTGTGGAGGGTAAGTGACTGATTGACAAAATGAACTGTAAAAGCGCTGTCCGAGTATACAGACCGCGCTTTTTAATTATCGCAAGATAGACAGACATATAGCATCCACGCTTTTTTTAGGAATTGTGACCGTCGTACGCATTGGCGGGTCAATCGTTCATAGAAGGTACTGTAAGACACATCGAAGTATCAATACAGCAAGGGGAATTGGAGTAAAGGGGTGCTGAGGGGGCGCGGACGTAAGGGTGCGCTGATGTCACCGCCGCTGGATGGAATGCGTTCCGTGGGCTGTTGACGGTGGAGAGATGGGATCCGGCCAGACGCAGGAGAGAGTCCTCCTGCCAGTCCAGTCAGTGGACCTGCAGGCACACTTTATGGTGTGTTGCAGGTACGATGTCGGCGGATAAGATGAGCGGGAACAGAAGAGGGTGCGGACAGTTTGCAGGCACAGTAAGTAGCGGGATAGAGAATTCGGGGGGGAATGGCTAGCACAGCAGGCAGCGGGATAGAGAATTCGGGGAACGGATAGCACAATAGGCAGCGGGACAGAGAAGGCAGTGCATGAAGGCACCGCTGCCGGCGGAAACGGCGGCCGGCAGCTACAAGCGCGCGGGTCGCTGCCTAGCGAGCTCGACGGAACGGCTCGCGGCGCTACCGCGGCTTGTTGCCTGAGCAGGGAGCGGGTGCGAGAAGGGTTAGAAGGATAGCAGAGAGTTTAGGAAAAGGTCATCTAGTGAAGAGCCTTGCGGCTTGTAGCCCGGGTGCAGGGAGAGGAAGGGATGTCTTGCGGGTGAGCAAAGAGCGGCGGAGTTGTAAAGGGCGGGTGCAGCCTACTTTTCTGCCCTCCCCGAAAACACGTCTTGCAGTCGAAATAAAACGTCATGCCCGATCCGATCGGGCATCTCTAACAGGTTGATTGATAAAGAGGATTCCCGGTCGAGCCGGGAACGACGAACAATGGGCAAGCCGGGAACGACGAACAATGGTCGAGCCGGGAACGACGAACAATGGGCAAGCCGGGAATGACGAAAAACAGTCAGGCCAGAAATGATGGTCGATTAGAATGCAGAACGGAAGGTGCCGGAACTAGAGGCGGAACTCAGGCCAGAACTCTAAACTGGAACTTTGAACTGGAACTCGGGCTAGAACTCTAAACCAGAACTCTGAACTGGAACTTTGAGCCAGAACACTGAGTCAGAGGATGATAATGACGGCGGCCTCGGAGACGAAGTCGCTGTCTTCATAGTAAAAATGGCGGTCCAGGACGGGGAAGGACTGGGGGTCGAAACGGTTGGTGATGCGGATTTCGGAAGTGCGGCCGTCACCCCAGGAAAGGACGAGGGGTTCGTCGGTAAGTTCCGCACGGCCGTCGAGGGGGCCGAAAAGGAGGTTGTTGGACGGGGCGACCAGGCTGAGCGACAGGTCCTGCCCCGGCGAGAGGGCCACGCCCCGCGGCCCGACGGCGGAGATGGGGGCAAAAGTCGTGGCAGCAGAGACGGACGTGCTCGGCCCGACGGCGGAGATGGGGGCAAGAAGGGCCCCGGCCTTGGAGACGGGGTCGAGCGTGACGGCCCGGCCGCGGAACGTGGCGACGATCTTGTCGAGGGACAAGGCTCCTTCCGAGGCGGGGTCGAGCAGATTATCCCCGGCGGCATTCTGGACGGCGATATTGACCTCGATGGGGAGGGGGAAATCCCCCTCGTCCATCGGATCCTGCACAGAGCAACTGACGGCCGCAAGGGCGACCGTCAGCAGCAATGCAATATGCCAAGCTCGTTTCACTGTCTGGGAATATAGATGCAATTCGGGAGCGATTCGTTGCACTGCATGATTTTTTTTGTAACTTTATCGCAACAAAAAATGCAAACTATGATCGCTTCCATCCTCTACATCGCCGGCGTTGTCCTGGCGATTCTCGCCATCATCGACATCTGCAAAAAGCCCATCTCGATCGTCGGCAAGATCATCACCTCGGTCATCGTGCTCTGCACCAGTTGGCTCGGACTCCTGGTGTACTATCTGTACGCCAAGGACCACCTGACCGAGTGGTTCAAGTAGGCTACTTGCGCACCAGCACGGCAAACTGACCGGGCGCGAGGGTGAGTTGCGCGGTCCCTTCAAGCAGGACCCCCGAGAACACATCCTCAAACGTGCCGTCCAGCGGCAGACTCAGCGTCACAGGCTCCGCCTCCAGATTGCGGAAAGGCTCCGCCACATCCGCGCCCTGGGGACGGTTGTCGTTGGCCTCACGGACTACTTCTTCCGCCGGGGCGGCAGCCGCCACGCCGAAATTGGCCACGGTGATGACCTGGTCTTTGTCGAGGGTACGGCTATAGGCGACGACACCTTCCGGCATATTCTCCAGCCAGGCCATCTTGCCGCCGCGCTCGCCGGCGTCAAGCGCGCGGTGAGCATGCTTGAGGGCGATCAGTTTCTTATAGAAGGCCGTCTGGGCATTGTCGGTCCAGTCGGTAATCGGGTCTTTTTCGAAGAAAGCCAGCCGGCGGTCCAGACCGATCTCCTGACCGGTATAGATCAGCGGCTGGGAGCCGGGCAGCGTGAAGCAGAGGACCGCGCAGGCATTGGCGGCGGCTCCTTCGCGCTCGAACTCCGTTCCCGCCCAGGAATTCTCATCGTGGTTGGAAGTGAAGGTCAGGCGGAAAGCCTCGGCCGGGAAACGGGCGGCGTCCCGGGCCACATAGTCCTGCAATTCGGTCACCGTCTTGGCGCCGCGTGCCAGGCCGTTGAGCAGATGGTGAAGCTCCCAGGCGTAGTTGCAGTCGAAGGTCACCGTAGGATCGGCCAGGTTGTCGCGCTCGGCCTCGGCCAGCAGATAGGCGTCGGGATAATCCGCATTCATCTTCGGGAGAATGCCGTACCAGAATTCGGCGGGCACTTCCCCGGCGGCATCGCAGCGGAAGCCGTCCACGCCCTTCTCGAGCCAGAAACGCATCGCCTCGTCCTGGGCAGCCCACACGGCCTCATTTTCGTAATTGAGGCTGCGGGTATCGGTCCAGTCATACTCCCAGATGGCATTGCCCAGGGAGTCCCGCTCGTAGAAATCGGCGGGCTTCTCGTTCATCCAGCGATGGTCCGGGGCGGTCTGGTTGGCCACCCAGTCGAGAATCACCTTGAAACCGGCCTTGTGGGCGGCGGCGAGCAGGCTCTCGAAATCTTCCATGGTGCCGAACTCGGGGTTGACGGCCGTATAGTCGGAAATGGCATAATAGGAGCCGAGGGTACCCTTGCGGCCTTCGACGCCGATCTGGTACATCGGCATGAGCCAAAGGACATCCACGCCGAGTTCCTTCAGGCGGGGCAACTGGGCCTCGACGCCCTTGAAAGTGCCTTCGGGCGAGAACTGACGGATATTCACCTCATAGAGGACGGCGTCATAAGTCCAGTCGGGATGAAGCGAGGCCGTCCGGGTGCAGGCGCCTGCCAGAAGCAGGGCCGCGGAAAGGAGAAGGAAAAACTTTTTCATGGCGTTCAGAGTTTGAAAACGACGGAGGAACGACCCTCCAGCGAAAGGGAACCGTTGCTGACGGAGTATGTACCCAGGGAAGCGACCGGATGCGAGAGGTCATCTTCGAGGGGAATGGTCACGGCACCGGCAGATACATTGTGGACGACAAGCATCTTCTCCGACCCGGCGCTCATGTACCAGGCGGCGATGCCGTTATAGGTGGAATTGTCCTCGTTCAGGAGGGCATGGCGCGACATGACGCCGCGGCCCAGGGCCGGATAGGCGTTGCGCAGCCGGGTAAAGTTACGATAGACGTTCAGCAGAGACGAGGCGTCGGCCCGCTGGGCCTCCACGGAAATCTCCGGGGTGAGCAGGTCATTCATGATATGACCGTCCAGACCGCCCTTGGCCGCCGTTCCGCTGCGGTCCCAGACGATGGGCTGGCGCACATATTCGTCGCGTCCGCCGTCATCGTAGTCCTTGCCCCAGTAGCCGAGTTCCTCACCCTGGTAGATGTAAGGCTCGCCGGAGGCGGTCAGGAGGATGGCCGCCGCCTGCTTCATCTTGTCCATGTCCCGGTTCAGGCGCGTGGCGGCACGGGTCTCGTCGTGGTTGGTGAGTTTGGTCGCCGCGATGGCGTCGGAACGGTATCCTGCATACTGGTTGCGGTAGGACAGCAGGTCCTTGCACAGATAGCGGCCGGTCCTTTCGTTCAGGGCCCACACCAGGCGTTCCCAGAAGTCGAATTCGAAGCAGGCGGGTAGTCCCTTGTAATAGGGGGCCACCTTATCCGCGCTCATCCACACTTCACCGACCATATAGATATCGCTGTCGTGTGTTTTGCGGAAAGTGGTGTTGCAGCGGTCGTACCAGGCCTTCAGGAAGGTCGGGTTCTCGTCCGAGGTCTCGGAATGGTAGATGTGCTTGACGGCATCCAGGCGGAAGCCGTCCACGCCCATTTCTATCCATTTGTCGGCCGTTTCGGCCAGGGCGAGGAAGGGACCGGAAGAAGAAGCCGTCGCCAAGGGACCGTAATTCAGGTCCGGCATCCAGCCGCCGCCGAAAGCTCCATGGAACCAGGCCTTGGTCGGCTTGCCGAAGACAATGTCCTTCGCATCGTTGCTGACCAGTTGAAAGGGCTCTCCCAGCGTAATCATCTGCGCAGAGGCGCTGCCTCCCCACTTGGTTCCGGCGCTCCAGTCATCGCCCGTCGAAGTGCGCACCAGGCATCCCCAGTCGGAGTCGAAATCGATGGTCACGTGGTACTTGTCGCCACCGTCGGCGTAGAAACGGGCCTGCCGGCCATTGCCGAAATACAGGTAAAGGCTGATGGAAGTGTCCGTATTGAAAGGGTCGGCCGCGGCGGTCGTGGCGGTGGCGGTCAGTTTCTTGGTACCCCAGTCCAGGTCGAAACGGAGGAGCCCCTTGTAACCCAGGTCGCCGATGGTTGTCTCGTGCCATTCGCCCGCATTGTACTGGCCGGCGGGAACCATCGGGATGCGGCCCATCGTCACGTCCACGTTGGGGTTCTCCGAGAAAATGTACCAGTCACGATAGCCCTCCACACCCCGCTTGGCCTTGTCGAACCAGGGATGGCCCTTGCCGGTGTGGTTCAGCACATAGTCGAGGTATATCTTGATGCCCCGGCGGTGCGCCTCATCCAGAAGCGTCTGGAAATCTCCCTCAGTGCCGAATTTGGGATTGAGGGCGGCGTAGTCGGTGACATCGTAGCCGTGGTAGGAGTCGCTCGGATGGACGGGCGAGAGCCAGAGGGCGCTCACCCCCATGTCCTCGAGGTAATCCAGGTGCTGCACAATGCCCCGGAAATCACCCACGCCGTCGCCGTTGCTGTCGGCGAAACTGTACACCTGCAGCTGGTAGGTAATGTGGCCCTCGCGGGCTTCCTGCTGCTCTTCCGGGATGACGACAGAACTGTCACCTTCCGCCTGGGGAAGGGGCTCCTGCCCGCAGGAGACGGCCGCCAGCAGCAGCGCCAGAAGTAGATATCGGACTGGTTTCATATGCAGTTAAAGGAAAAAGAGGGACCGGAAAACCCGTACGTCTCCGGCCCCTCTCGAAGGGTTAAGGATTATTATTTCGCCGTGAAGGCAGCCTGGTACTTGGTAATACCGGTACCATCCCAGGTAATGGTGATCTTGATGGCGTATTTGCCCTTGGCAGCAAGACTGTAGTTACCGTCTGCCTCGCCAAGTTCAACACCCGTCACCTCAACCTCGCCAGGGCCCTTCCAGTCGCCGTCGCGACGGAACTTGAACTGGCCTTCGAGTTCGATTTCGGCAATATCATAAACATAGACACCGGCCTTGGTAGCGGCATTGGTCTGGTTAGACTCAGTGGCATTATAAACAGCCTTGGAGGCACCGGAAGGATCGCCCCAGCTGTTGAAGCCGCCGGACAGGCCCACCACGAAATCGGCAGGATTCAGGACCAGGTCGCCCGTACGGGTGAAGGCAGCCTTCACGTTTGAGACAGCCTGGCCATCCCAGTCAAAGGTAATCTTGATGTTGTAGACACCGTTGTTCTTCACCTTGACATTGTCGTCACCTTCGTGCTCCAGGTCACCGCTGATGGCAACACCGCTGCCACCGATCCAGTCGCCCTTGACGCGCACCTTGAACTCGCCGGACAGCTCGACGCCGGTCAGGTCGAAGACGTAGGTACCGGTCTTTTCGGTAGCGTCGGTAACATTGGATTCGGCAGCGTTGTACGTACCTTTACATGTGCCCTTAGGATCACCCCAACCACTCTCGACGGCGCTGCCGGACAGACCCACGACGAATTCGGCGGGATCCAGCACATAGTCGGCCGTACGGGTGGCGGTGTAGGTGAAGCTGTTGCTCACGCGGCCGCCGGCAAGTTTGTAGGTAAGGACGAGGTCATAGACGCCGCGCTCCGGGACATAGATATTGCCGGCATCGCCGTTGGCGGTACGCTGGCTGATCTTGGTCGGGTCATCGGCATCGATACCCAGCGAAGTCTCGGCCTTGACTTTGCCCTCGATGTCGAGGGTGATCTTCCAGGCGTCGGAATACACGAACTTGAACCAGTTGGCCGGGAAGAGCTTCACATCCTTGAAAACCCAGGAGATTTCTTCGGCGCTCACATTGTTCACGGAAGTCGGCTTCAGGCACTTCTTGGGGTTGACGTCATCCCAGGAATCGGTGATGGCACCGCGATAGTACCAGCTCTCGATGGGAACTACGATGATCTGGGGATACTGGAGATCGTTGTTCTTGTTGAGGTCGAGCACGATGTGATACATACCGGCCTTGTCCACCTTCATGGCGGGGGCACTCTCACCGATCTTCAGTTCGCCGCGATAGAAGGCGAAGGTCGGGTTCTCGGCATAGGCCTCAGAAGCGAGATCGGGGGTATAGGACTCCAGAATGGCGCTATAGCGGGTTTCCTTACCGGCCTCATAGAGCTTGAGCTCGAATTCCTTGTCGGCTTCCAGGACGATGTACTTCTCGTACATGCCGACGCGATAGGCTTTCTCCTTTTCGTTGGAGCCGGGGCCCATCTGGTATTTGCCGCTGAGGGTGGCGGAACCGGTAGCCGGACCGGCCACATAGAAACCATCTTCCGTGATGGTGTCAAGATTGACGCCGCCGCCGTTCTGGCAGGAGGTCATCAACACGAGCACAAATGCGCTCAGAAGATAAAATAACTTTTTCATAAAAGTTGGATTAAATAAATTAAAACTGTATTTCTGTTAGATTTTAGTATCTCTTATTCGGGATAACCCGGGTTCTGTGTCCAGATGGACTTGCCGTTCTCATCCTTGAGGGCAGTCTCCAGCACAAGTTTCGGAATCGGGAACCACTTGCGGTACTCATCTTTGCCGGTGACATACTGCACATAGGTTTCCTTATTGTACATGCCGAAGCGGATCAGGTCGCGGCGGCGCACATTCTCCCAGGCGAACTCGCGTCCGCGCTCGTCGAGGATGGCGGCCAGCTTCTCCTCGGTGCTGCCCGTCAGCAACTTGGCATAGGCTGCCTTGTAGGCTGCGACCGGGTCGGCGTCATAGGCGAAACTGCGGGCGAAAAGCTTCTGGAAGTCCGCACTTGTCTCCAGGGCGGAGGTGCCGGAGGCGCCGCGCAGGATGGCTTCCTCGCGCATCCACAGCACATCGGCGTAACGGAAGAGGACAAAGTCGTTCTCACAATACTTGTGGGTTCCGTCGGTCTCCACCTCATATTTGAAGAGACGGGCGCCGTCGTTCCATGTTGCCGCGTCCAGACTGGTGACATCGGCCGTGATGATGGCCGGCTGATTATTCTCGTCCATCTGCATCGTCTTGCCGGCTGCATCATAGATGGGCCCGACGAACCAGCCCCACTGCTTCTCGTTCCTGGTACCGTTGCCCTCGTTGCCCGGGCCGCGCACGTCGGTCGCGGCGTAGCGCTCCAGGAAGGAAGGACGGGCGCAGAACCCGTTCCAGGGCTTTTCGACCAAGTTGTATGTATTCTGGTGGCAGTAATGCAGGGTGAGGAGGTTGATGCGGAGTTTGTTCATCATGCTGCCGTTCTCGCGGCTGTCCACGGAGGAACGGCCGTCCTCGACGATGACGAAGATGTTCTCCTTGCTGTTCTCGTTCTTGATCTTAAAGTTGGTGAAGAAGTTATCCTCGATGGCGTAGGAACCGGATGAGATGATGTTGTCGCAGCAGCGGACAACATTCTCATAGAAATCCTTCTCAGCGGTAATGGCCGTAGAAAAATCGTTCTTGAGGTCGATGTTCTCCGGGGTGCAGTCGAAGGAGGGCGCATTGAGATAGAGTCGTGCCAGCAGGGCATAGGCAAAGCCCTGGGTCACGCGGCCGTAGTTGGCGGCGCGGTTGGCGTCGGTCACCTTGGGCATGTTGGGGGCATTGCGCTCCAGACAATCGACCAGCCGGCTCCAGACAATATTCGGCTCCGTCAGGGGCTCGGTCTTATCGACGAACTCCTCCAGGTAGGGAATGCGGCCGAAGCAGTCGAAAAGCAGGTAATAGTAGTAGCTGCGGAGCACTTCCAGCTCGGCGACATACTGCTTGTAGAGCTCTTCGCTCATGCCGGCCTTGCCGTCCTCGATGGTCTTGAGGAGCTTATTGCAGAGAACGGCGCCGGAGATGGTACTGTTCCAGATGTTCCGGAAGGCGGTCGTCAGCGGCTCCCAGTTGTGGGTGTTGAGGTTGCGCCAGTAGTTTCCGTCGGCCCAGTGGTCGCCGGGGGTGCGGATCGGGCAGAGGCATTCGTCGGAAGTCAGGGAAGCCACGCCCCAGTAGCCCCAGTGGTCATGGACCCACTTTACGTCGGCGTAGGCCTGGCCCACGAGCAGGATGACATTATCTTCATTGGACATCATCTCTTCGGTGGTGAAGCCTCCATAGTTTTTCTCATCCAGCCACGCATCGCAGGAGGAGAGCGTCAAGACTGCCGCAGCAGCGATTGCAAATATCTTTTTCATAGCCGTATGTCCTTATTAGAAGAGGGTGATGTTGACACCGAGCAGCACGGTGGCGACCCGCGGGTAGAAATCGCAGTAGTCGATGCCGGAGCTCCAGACGGAGGTGGTGTTGACTTCCGGATCCTGGCCGCTGTAAGCGGTAATGGTCAGCAGATTCTGGGCCGTCAGGTAAGCACGGGCGCTCTGGATGAACTTGTTCTCCGGGAACTTGAAGGTGTAACCCACTGTCAGGTTGTCCAACTTGAGGTAGCTGCCGTCCTCGAGGTAATAGCTCGAGAAGTGAGCCTTGTCGGAATAGGTCTCGTTGATATCCTTCATGAATACGTTGAAGCTCTGGGAACGCTGGGGACCGTAGGCCCAGCGGGTCACGTTGAGGATCTTGTTGCCGATGACCCCGCGCACGAAGAGGGTAAAATCCCAGTTCTTCCACAGGACGGTGTTGTTCCAGCCGTAGGTCAGGATGGGCTGGGCGTTGCCGATGACCATCTTCTGGCTTTCAGCCGCGTTCTCGCTGGAGACGTAACCGCCGGCCGGAGTCTGGAACATCATTGCGTGGTCCGAAGGACGGAAGTCCACGAAGTTGTAGCCATAGAAGGCGCCGACAGGCTGGCCCGCGATGACGAGCTGCGTATTGGTGTTCATGATACCGTTCTCGCCCACGCCGCCAGTGGTGGTTTCCTGGTAGTTGAAGCCCTTGGACGGGTCGGAGAGATTGGTGATATAGTTGCGGTTGAAGGAAACGGTGGGCGTGGTGGTCCAGGTCAGGTCCTTGGTCTTCACGGGCACGCCGCTGACGGTCAGCTCCACGCCGTAGCTCTGCATCTGGCCGGCATTGGCCAGGAGGGTGTGGAACTGGTAGGGAGGCGTAGGCACCTCGTAGTCCCAGAGCAGGGAGTTGGTGAGACGGTAGTACACATCCAGGCTACCGTAGAGGCGGTTGTCCAGGAAGGAGAAATCGACGCCGAAGTTGAACTCATGCTTCTTCTCCCATTCCAGGTCGGGGTTCACGTTCTGGGAAACGCCGTAGGTGTTGACCCATTTGCCATTGTACCAGAAGGTACCGCCCAGGTCCAGCATCGCGACGCTCCGCAGGTCGGAGGCCAGGTTGTTGCCGGTGGTACCGTAACCCAGCCGCAGCTTCAGGTCGTTGACCCAGCCGGCGGAGGCCATGAAATCTTCGCCGCTGATGCGCCAGCCCAGGGAAACGGCCGGGAACCAGCCCCACTTGTGGTTGGCACCGAAGCGGGAGGAACCTTCCCGACGCAGGGAGGCCGACACGAGGTACTTCTCGGCGAAGTTGTAGTTGACACGGCCGAAGATGGCGACCAGGGTGTTGGAGGCACGGCCCGAATTGGCCACGAGGTCATCCTTGCTGATGTCGCCGTACTGCATGCGGTAGTACTTGGCGCTCTCGGTCGGGAAGCCCTTGTTGGTGATGTTCTGATAGTCGGTCATGAAGTTCTGGTAGCTCAGGCCGGCCACGGCGCTGAGGTTGTGGCGGCCGAAGGACTTGACGTAATCGATGGTCCCTTCATAGAGCTGGTTCAGCGACATGTCGTAGCCGCGGTAGCCCTTGCCGGAGCCGTCCTTGTCGGTGTTGATCTGGCGGTTGAACCAGTACTGGCGGTTGTCGCCTTCCTCCATGGCGCCGAAGAAGCTGACCTTCAGGCCGGGGACGGGCTTGATGTTGACCGAGGCCTTGATGCTGCCGCGGAAGTAGTTGCCGTCGGCGTAGGACTCCTTCTGGTTCATGCCCTCGACCGGGTTGCTCAGACCCGTACCCTGCGGGGTGAAGTAGCCCGTGGGGGTGGAAGGGTCGTAGATCGGATAGGTCGGGTTGAGGATGGCGGCCTGCTTGAAGTCCCCGCAGAAGTAATCGTTGCGGTAGTGCATGTAGCTCAGGTCGTACTGGAGTTCCAGCCAGCCGTCGAGGGCCTTCTGGTTCGCGGCCAGCTTGGCGAGGATCTCGTTGCGGTTGGTGTTCTTGGCGATACCCTCGGCGTTCTTGTAGCTGACGGCCGCACGGTAGTTGAACTTGCTCGCGCTGCCGGTCACGGCCAGGTTGTGGTTGTGGGTGATGGCCACGTCGCGGGTGAGTTCCTTCATCCAGTCGGTGTTGTAGGTCTCTCCGTTGGGACCGGTGTAGAGGGTCGGTGTCACGCGGCCGCCGGAGAGGTTGGCCAGGTCGCGGAACTGGGCGGCGGTGGCCATGCCGGTGGAAGTGTTGCGGAAAGCGACGGAACCGTAACCGGAGTACTCGACGCGGGTCTGGGCGATGTCGGAGAAGTTGTCACCGCGCTTGGTGGTGATGAGGATGACGCCGTTGGTACCGCGGGTACCGTAGATGGCGGCGGCGCTACCGTCCTTGAGGACGTCCATGGCGGCGATCTCGTCCGGGGAGATGTTGTCGATGTTGCTCACCGGGACACCGTCCACGATGTAGAGCGGGGTGGAACCCGTACCCTTGTCGAGGGTGGAGAAACCACGGATCTGGACGTTGAAACTCGTCTGGGTCGGGTCGGAGGTGGTCTTGATGATGTTCAGACCGGCGACCTTACCCTGGACAAGGCCCAGGGGGTTGGTAGTGGAACCGGCGTTGAAGTCCTCGGCCTTGACCGAGGCCACGCTGCCGGTGACCTCCTTTTTCTTCTGGGAGCCGTAGCCGATGACCACGACGTCGTCGAGGAACATCGCATCCTCCGCCAGCGTAATGAGGGCGGGGACCTCAGAAGCCTTGAAGGTCTGGGTCTTGTAGCCGATGCAACTGACTTCGACCAGCGCGTCCTTCGAAGAGACGACCAGTTCGAAATCGCCGTCCAGGCCGGTGGACGTACCGGTGGAGGTGTTCGCCTCCATGACGGTGGCACCGACCATCGGGCCCAGCGCATCCTCCACGACGCCCTTGACCGTATAGCCCTGGGCGAAGGCGGCGATGCTGAGGACCGCGAGAATCCATGTGCTTAGCAATTTTTTCATATCGGAGATTATTTCGGATTATTCACTTTCACGAGGTTGACGCAGAGGGCGCCGAGCACCAGGAAGATGCCGGCGACCAGGAGCATACCGGCCTGGGAGCCGCCGATCAGGCTGAGCACCAAACCGCCGGTGGCGGCAGCGATGATCTGAGGCAGGCAGATGGTGCAGTTGAACAGGCCCAGGTAACTGCCCATGTAGGGATTGCCTTCCAGCGCATTGGTCAGCAGCGTGAAGGGCAGGGCGAGCATCGCGGCCCAGGCGGCGCCGATCAGGAAATACGACAGGAAGAGGACGTACTGGTTGTGGATGAACAGGACGGAAGCGAAACCGGCGGCGCCGATCAGCAGGCTGACCACATAGCCGGTCTTGAGACTCTTGAAACGCGGCAGGACCGTGGCCCAGAGGATGGAGCCGACGGCCTGGATGGCGAAGAGCACACCCACCCAGTTGCCCGCCTGCTGGTACTCGGCGGAGGCGACGTCGGTGGTGCCCCAGCAACCTGCGGCGATGGCGCCGTTGGTATAGGTCCACATATAGAGGAAGGCGGCCCAGCAGAAGAACTGCACCAGGCCCACGGTCCAGAAGGTGGCCGGAGCCTTGGTCAGCAGTTTCAGCAGGCCTTCGCCCTTGGACTCGGCGGCCGCGGCGGGGTCGATGCCGTGGAACTCGGCATATTCCTTCGGCGGCATCTCCTTGACCTTGAGGAAGGTATAGAGCACGCAGGCGATCAGGATGGCCGCTCCGCCGTAGAAGGAGTAGATCACGCTGTCGGGAATGACGCCTTCGGGGGCGGTGTTGGCGATGCCGATCCAGGTCAGGAAAATCGGGAAAAGGTAGCCCACCAGCGATCCCGCGTTGCAGAGGAAACTCTGGATGGAGTAGGCCGTGGTCTTCTGCTTCTCGTTCACCATATCACCGACCATCATCTTGAAGGGCTGCATGGCCACGTTGATAGAGGTGTCGAGGAAAATCAGGGAGAAAAGGCCGAACCACATGGCCATGTTCAGGCCGAGGAAGACGCGGGTCGAAAAATGGAGACTGCCGGCATTGGGCAGGAAAATCATCACCAGCACGGCGATGAGGGCGCCCACCAGCAGATAGGGCTTGCGGCGGCCCATGCGGGTCCAGGTCCGGTCGGAATACTTGCCGATCAGCGGCTGGACAAGCATGCCCATGAGCGGCGGAAGAATCCAGAAAAACGACAACTGGTGGGGGTCTGCGCCCAGCGTGGCGAAAATACGGGAGATGTTGGCGCTCTGGAGCGCATAGGCGATCTGGACCCCGAAGAAACCGAAGCTCAGATTGAACATCTGCCAGAAGGTCAAATCACGTTTGGATTGGCTCATTCTCTTAAAAATTGTCAGTCTGCGGTGCCATCCGCCTTTAAAACCGCAAGCATTTAGCCGAGTTTTAGCATGCAAATATAATTTGCACATTTCTTAAATCCATTTACTCAGCGACGAACGGACGGAAGGGACGGACGAACGGACGTTTGGAATGGATAAAAAAAATCCGTATCTTGCAGGTCCATGAAAGTTTCGCAGTACTTTTGGATCATCAATGGTTTCGCCCTGCTGCATGCGGCCGCTTCCCTCGCCTGCCATGCCGCCGGGGTGGACGATGCCCTTCCGCTGACCCTGCTCACGATGACGCTGACCGTCATCATCTGCGTCCGCGAACAACTCAGCGTGGAGTTTACCGCCATCAACATCATCCTGGTCAACGTTCTCGGCTTCGCCCTCGGCGTGGTCCTGGCCCGCCTGTTCGGCCTGATGCTCCCCGCCGGACCGCCGGTCAGCGCCCTTTCCACGCTGCTGACCACCGAGATCATCGGCTGGGGTCTGGTCGGCTTCGCCCGCCTCACCCTCCGGAGCGGAGACCCGCCCCGCCGCGAACCGCTTTCGCCCACGCAGATCCGCTGGATCATCGGGGCCGTCGTCACCGTGCTGCTTATCCGCATGCTCGTGCGGGCGCTGACCGTCAGCGGCCTCTTCCCCCGGGAGGACACCCTGGCCGTGGTCGGGCAGTTCCTGTCCAACTCCGTGGTGCTCCTGCTGATGGTCTTCTCCACCATCCTGCTGATCCGCTGGGGCGACCGCCTGAGGAAATCCCTGCCCACCGGATGGGTTATTTTCCTGAATATCTGCTTTTTATTCCTTATTTCCGTCCTGGCGGCCCTGACCGTCGGCGTGGGCCTGCCGCTGTCGCCGCATCCCCTGCCGGAGCGCCTCCGGCTGTTGCAGCTCCTGCTGGTGGGCGCCATCCTGGAGGCCGGTATCTTCTCGCTGACCTACATGGTCAGTTATGCCGTCTCGGCCCGGCGGAGCATGGAAGCCGAGCGTGACAAAGCCAACCTGGCCCATTCGCAGTACCAGAACCTCAAACAGCAGGTCAATCCCCATTTCCTCTTCAACAGCCTCAACATCCTCGACTGCCTGGTGGCGGACGGGGAAGACGCCGCCGCACGGGAGTACATCCGCAAACTCGCCGGCTTGTACCGCTATATGCTCCGCGGTGAAAACATGGCCCTGACAAGGCTGGAAGACGAAATGGAATACGTGCGGATGTATGCCGACCTGCTCCGGGTCCGTTTCCCCGAGGGGCTGGAGATCGACATCGACATCCCGGCGGCGGACCTGCGGCGTTTTGTGGTGACCTACAGCGTCCAGATGCTCGTGGAAAACGCCACCAAGCACAACGCCATTTCCCCGGAAGGGGAAGCGCTGCGCATCCGCATCTCCTCCGACGGCGACCGCATCACCGTGGACAACAACCTCCGTCCGAAACTCTCCCAGCCGGAATCCACCGGCCTGGGCCTGAAATACATCCGGCAGAACTATCTCGACCGCAGCGGCCGGGATATCACCGTCACAAAAACCACTGACCACTACATAGTAACACTCCCCCTTTTATGAAAGCCCTGATTGTTGAAGACGAGGCGATGGCCCGCAAACAGATGGCCAGGACCCTCACAGAGCATTTCCCCGACATAGAAATCATCGGCATGACCGGCTCGGTGGCCGAAACGGTTTCCTGGCTGAAGGTCCATACCCCCGACGTCATTTTCATGGACGTGGAACTGTCCGACGGAAAGTGTTTCGAGATCTTCCGGCAGGTCCGGGTGGATGCCAAAGTCATCATGACCACGGCCTACGACAGCTACGCCGTGAAGGCCTTCGAGGCCGGCAGCATCGATTACCTGCTCAAGCCCGTCGAGCCCGAAGCCCTGCACCGGGCCGTTTCCCGCTGCCGCGAGCGGACGGACCGCCCGGATGTGGAGAAACTGCTGGCGGCCCTCTCCGGAAAGGCCTCTCCCTGGAAGGAACGTTTCCTGGTCCAGGTCGGCGGCACCATCGTCCCGGTGCGGACCTCCGACGTGGCCTATTTCTTCGCCGAGGCCAAAAACAATTACGTGGTGACCCTGGACGGCACCGCCTACATCCTCGACGCCTCGCTGGACGCCCTTTCGGCCCAGCTCGACCCGGGTGTCTTCTTCCGCGCTTCCCGCGGCCTGATTATCGCCAAGGAGCCCGTGGAGAGCGTGGTGAAACTCCTCGGCGGGCGGCTGCAGATTCGGCTGGCCCCGCGCCTGGAGCGTCCCGGGCAGTTCGCACCGGACCTGACGGTTTCCCGCGCCCGGACCGAGGATTTCCTCGCATGGCTCGAGAAATAGTTCAAAAAAAAGACTATATTTGCCCCCGTTTCAAGCACAGGCACTATGAAAATCAGCATCGAATACCGCACGTCGTGGGGAGAGGAGTTGAAACTCCGTCACGGCAAATCCCTGGAATCCATGGCATATCATCCCGAGGGGATCTGGACGGCCACCCTGCCGCGCGCCCCGAAGGAACTCTGTTTCGAACTCTGGCGCGACGGCGCCTGCGTACGCCGCGAATGGCGCCCGCACAAACTGGAGAAGGCCGGAGGCGAGGTGCGGCTCTGGTGGAACGATGCGCCCGCCGATGCGGCGCTCCAGGACTCCAAGTTGGGCCCGGTCGTCGCCCCGCAGGGCACGGACGGGCATTGGCGCGGGGCCGGGGTCGCCGTCCCGGTATTCTCCCTGCGGAGCAAGGACAGTTTCGGCGTGGGCGAATTCCACGACCTGCGCCTGCTGGTGGACTGGGCCGTCGCCACGGGCCAGAAACTCATCCAGTTGCTCCCGATCAACGACACCACCATGACGGGGACCTGGCAGGACTCCTATCCCTACAACGCCAATACGACCTTCGCCCTGCATCCGCAGCTGATCCATCTTCCGGCAGCCGGCGTCCGCGTCGATAAGGCCTACAAAGCCCTCCAGGAGGAACTGAACGCCCTCCCGGCGGAAGACTACGAGCGCGTCAACCAGGAAAAGGAACGCCTCCTGCGCAAGGTCTATGCGAAATTCGTCCCGAACGAAGAATTCACCGCCTTCGTCGCCCGCAACCGTGAATGGCTGCTTCCCTACGCCGTTTTCCGCTGCCTGAGCGCGGAGCACGGCACGCCGGATTTCTCGCAGTGGGGCGAAATGGCCGTTTACTCGGCGGCGAAAGTGAAGGCCTATGCGGCCGCCCATCCCGCCGAAGTGGGCTATCACGAATTCGTCCAGTATCATCTCGACAGGCAGTTGCGTGACGCCGTCGATTACGCCCATGCCCACGGCGTGGGCTTCAAGGGCGACCTGCCCATCGGCATCAGCCGCACCAGCGTGGACGCCTGGCAATATCCCGAACTCTACCACCTCGACAGCCAGGCGGGCGCACCGCCGGACGCCTTCGCCGCCGACGGCCAGAACTGGGGCTTCCCTACGTACAACTGGGAGAAAATGTCCGAAGACGGCTATGCCTGGTGGAAGGCCCGCATGCGGAAAATGGGTGAATATTTCGACGCCTTCCGCATCGACCACATCCTCGGCTTCTTCCGCATCTGGGAGATCCCGGCCCGCTACAAGAGCGGCCTGATGGGCCATTTCAACCCCGCCCTCCCCTACAGCGGCGACGAGTTGCGCGGCATGGGCTTCTATCCCTGGACCCCGCAGGACGACTCGACCGACGTCCTCTTCGTCGAAGATCCGCGCCGACCCGACTGGTGGCATCCGCGCATCGGCGGGCAGAACACCGGTGCCTACCGCGACCTGCCCGGCTGGCTGCAGGACCGCTATAACGACCTCTACAACGATTTCTTCTACCGCCGCCACAACGATTTCTGGCGCGGCTCGGCCCTGGCCAAACTGCCGGCCCTCCTGCGCACGACCGGCATGCTGACCTGCGGGGAAGACCTCGGCATGATTCCGGACTGCGTACCGGCCGTGATGCAGGAACTCGGCATCCTCTCGCTGGAGATCCAGCGCATGCCCAAGGACCCGAAGGTGGAATTCGGCGATCCGGCCGCCTACCCCTATCCCTGCGTCTGCGCGACCGGCACCCACGACACCTCCACGCTGCGTGCCTGGTGGGAAGAGGACCGCGGCGCCACCGACCGTTTCTACCACGGGATGCTCGGCTGTCAGGGCGAAGTCCCCTATTACTGCGAGCCCTGGGTGTGCGAGAAGATCGTACGGGCCCATCTGGACTCCCCCGCCATGCTCTGCGTGCTGCCGCTCCAGGACTGGCTCTCCATCGACGGGGCCGTCCGCTATCCGGGCAACCCGGCCGACGAGCGCATCAACATCCCCGCGAACCCGCGCCACTACTGGCGCTACCGCATCCATCTGAACCTGGAAGACCTGCTCGCCCGCACCGAATTCAACGCCTACCTCCGCAGCCTCGTGGCAGCGTCGGGACGGTGATCGGTAGCGGTGGCTGTAAGCCGCTGCACTATTTCTGCCGGATGTAGATCTGGACCGGGCAGCCGGTCAGGTCGAAATGCTCGCGCAGGCGGTTCTCGAGGAAGCGCTTGTACGGGTCTTTGACGTACTGCGGGAGATTGCAGAAGAAGGCGAAGGACGGGAAGCGCGTCGGCAGCATCGTCACATACTTGATCTTGATGTACTTACCTTTCCAGGCCGGCGGCGGGGTCTCCGCGATGTCGGGCAGGAGGGCGTCGTTGAGCTGCGCGGTGCTGATACGGCGGGAATAGTTGCCATAGACATGGGCCACCTCGCCCAGCACGTCCAGGATGCGGACCTTTTTCAGCACGGAGGTGAACAGGATGGGCACATCGTCGAAGGGAGCGATGCGGGCGCGGAGGGCCTTCTCGTAATCCCGGAGGGTGTTGGAGTCTTTTTCGAAGGCATCCCACTTGTTGACCACCAGCACGCAGGCCTTGCGGTTGCGCTGGATCAGGTTGAAGATGCTCATGTCCTGGGACTCCATGCCGGAGGTCGCGTCAATCATCAGCACGCAGACATCCGCCTTTTCGATGGCGCGGATGGAACGCATGACGCTGTAGAACTCCAGGTCCTCGCTGACCTTGTTCTTACGGCGCATGCCGGCCGTATCGACCAGCATGAATTCATGGCCGAACTTGTTGTAATAGGTCTCGATGGAGTCGCGGGTCGTGCCGGCGACGGGCGTCACGATGTTCCGCTCCACGCCCAGGAGGGCATTGGTCAGGGACGACTTGCCGACATTCGGCTTGCCGACAATGGCCACACGGGGGATGCCCGCATAGGGATCGGGCGCCTCTTTCTCCTCGGGCAGGCGCCGCATGATTTCGTCCAGCAGGTCGCCCGTACCGCTGCCGTTGGCGGCGGAAATGGACCAGATCTCCCCCAGTCCGAGGGAATAGAAATCATAGGCGTCGAACTGCTTGGCGCCGGAATCCACCTTATTGACACAGAGGACGACGGGCTTGCGGGAGCGGCGGAGCAGGTCGGCGATTTCAGCATCGTAGTCGGTGATGCCGGTCGCGGCCTCGACCATGAAGAGCACCAGGTCGGCCTCGTCGATGGCGATGACCACCTGCTTGCGGATTTCCTCCTCGAACACGTCGTCCGAACCGGAGGACCAGCCGCCGGTATCCACGACGGAGAACTCCCGGCCGCACCACTCGCATTTGCCGTAATGGCGGTCCCGGGTCACGCCGGCGGTCTCGTCGACGATGGCCTGGCGCATCCCGACCAGGCGGTTGAAAAGGGTGGATTTGCCGACATTCGGCCGTCCTACGATCGCTACAAGTGCCATATCTGAAGGCTGTTATTTCTTATATAACCCGCAATCCTTGCAGGCTTCGGAGTATTGGCCGGAACAAGTCCGGCGCTGGGCTTCGGCGTCATCTTCCTTGTAGCAGCGGATCCCGATCTGACGCATCTGCTCATTGCTTCCGACATCCGAATTGGGAAATTCCTTCCCCCGGAAAATGAGGTTGAAGCACATGGCGAAAACGCCGATCCCCAGGAATATCAGGGCTGCGAGGAAGACTTTCATGCCGCCTAGAAAATAAATTCGGTACTGATGGGCAGGTAGTTATAGACCCGCCGGATGATGTGGGCGAAGGTCCCGGCCATGGACACGACCTTGATCTTGGAGGTATCCTTGGACGGATCCGCGCTCAGGGGGATGGTGTCGGTGACGATGAGTTCGGTCAGGGCCGACTTCGCGATCCTGTCATAGGCCGGACCGGACATGACCGCGTGCGTGCAGCAGGCCCGGACGCTCGCGGCGCCCTTTTCCATGAGCACGTCGGCCGCCTTGGTCAGCGTTCCGGCCGTGTCCACCATGTCGTCCACGAGGATGATGTTGCGGCCCTCGACTTCGCCGATGGCCGTAATGGAGGCCACCACGTTGGCCTTTTCCCGCGACTTATGGGCGATGATGACCGGGCAGGCCAGGTCGCGCGCATAGGCGTTGGCCCGCTTGGCCCCGCCCATGTCGGGCGCCGCGATGGAGAGGTTCTTCAGGTGGAGGGACTTGATATAGGGAATGAACACATGGCTGGCGTAAACGTGGTCCACGGGGATATCGAAGAAGCCCTGGATCTGGTCGGCGTGGAGGTCGCAGGTCATGACCCGGTCGGCACCGGCGGCACGCAGCAGGTTGGCCACCAGTTTGGCGCCGATGGACACGCGGGGCTTGTCCTTGCGGTCCTGGCGGGCCCAGCCGAAATACGGCATCACGGCGATCACCTTCGAGGCGGAGGCACGCTTGGCGGCATCGATGGTAAGGAGCAACTCCATCAGATTGTCTGCCGGCGGGAAAGTGGACTGGAGGATGAAGACCATCGCTCCGCGGACGCTTTCGGTGAAAGCCGGCTGGAATTCCCCGTCGCTGAACTGGGAGACTTCCAGGGCGCCCAGGTGGAGTTGGGGCTCATCGGCTTCCTTCCGCTGGTTGATCGCCTCCACGACCTTCTCCGCGAAATTCCGGGAAGCCCGGCACGCGAAGAGTTCCATTCTGTGTTCGAATTGCATAACTTATCGAGGATTAAGGATTGATTCGATATAGTCCAGCACATCGTCCCGGCCCAGGCCTGACTGGGCGGACGTAATGAAACAGGGAGGAAGACCCTCCCAATATTGAAGCAACTGATTCTTGTAGGCATCCACCTGGCGCTGCAGGGCCACCGGGCCCAGTTTGTCGCCTTTGGTAAAGAGGATACCGAATGGGATCGCGTTGTCCCGCAGTTCCTGCATAAAGTCCAGGTCCACCCGCTGGACATCGTGACGGGCGTCCACCAGCACGAAGATCATCTCCAGTTCCTCCGAGTAGGTGAGGAAGTTGCTGATGATGCCATGGAGTTTCTCCCGCTCCCGCTGGGACATCTTGGCGAAGCCGTAACCCGGCAGGTCCACCAGGTACCAGGCGTCATTGATAAGGAAATGGTTGACGAGTTTTGTCTTGCCGGGGGTGGAGGAGGTCATGGCCAGTTTACGACGGCCGCAGAGCATGTTGATCAGGGAAGACTTGCCCACGTTGGAGCGTCCGATGAAGGCGATTTCGGGCAGTTTCCGGGCGGGCTTCCCTGCGACGGAAACGCTGCTGCCTGCGAATTGTGCCTCCTTGATTTTCATACTGCAAAGATAGCAATTCTTGCGGGATTCCACCACGGGGACAGATAAAAAAAACGGACCGGCCGGGGCAGCTAGTCCGCTTTTTCAAATTTCAACTGGCGTATGTAGTAACTCTTGTCCTTGCAGGCGACCAGGATGGTCACCCCGAACACTTCCCCGCCGGCCCTGAGGGTGCCGATGGCGTGCCGCGTGTTGCCGCGGGAGGCCGTGCTCGTAACTTCGAAGGAGCGGGGCGCATAGGTCTCAAAGAAGGATTTGACGATTTGCCGGGCCTGGTTGCGGCTGGCGACGCTGGTGCTGGAGAGGACGGTGATCTCGAGATTGTCGGCGAACCAGGCGGCGAGCGATTCGGAATCGGCCGTCCGGATGTATTTTGCGATGGGCTGGAATACATCCGCGCCCTCGCCGCTCTGTGCGGCGGCGCCGGGGGCAAGGAGCATCGCGAGGGATGCGGCTATGAGTACAAAAATTTTCTTCATCCAGGCATGGAATCTCCGGCGCGGAATGTTGCAAATTCCGCGCCACGTCCTTATCTTTGCGAAAACGTAACGGAAAGCGACGATGCGGATTACCTTGCGCGTAATCGGAAAGACCGATGTAAAATGGGTCAGGGAGGGCCTCGGACTGTATGTCTCGCGGCTGGCGCACTATGTCCCTTTCGCCCTGGAAGAAATTCCCGAGCCGAAGTTCACCGCCGCCGCTACCCAGGCGTCGGTCCGGGAGAAGGAGGGGGAGCTGCTGCTCTCCGGCCTGAAACCTTCCGACGAAGTCATCCTGCTGGACGAGCGCGGCGCGCAGATGCGCAGCGTCGATTTCGCCCGTTACCTGCAGGACAAACTCTCCCGCGGCGGCCGCAACCTGCTCTTCCTGGTCGGCGGTCCCTATGGCTTCTCCCAGGCCGTCTATGACAGGGCCGACGGTAAACTGTCGCTCTCGGAGATGACCTTCTCCCACCAGATGGTCCGGGTCGTGTTCGCCGAGCAACTCTACCGGGCCTGCACCATCCTGAAAGGCGAACCTTATCACCATGAGTAAGAAAGGACATACCTGGCTGGGACGCTATTTTTGGCTGGTGCTGATCGGCATCGCCGGGGTGCTGCTCGGCGTCTCCGTGCTTTCGAAGCGCGGGACGGACCTGTCCGACCTGGCCACGCGCCGCTTCTCCTGGCGGGTCACCGAACGGGTGAACCGGCTGGAATCCTACATGGACGAGGTCCTGGCGCTGCCGCGCGGGGTCTGGCCGAACCTGGCCGACCTGCCTGAGGATATGGTCATCTACCGTTACGACGACGACACCCTCAAGGCCTGGTGCCACCAGTTCTCCCTGGACAATGACGACGTCGCCTCCGACTACCGCATCGAGCGCCTGACCGCCCGGCGTTTCAATCTGGTCTCCCCGCTCCGGGATGTGGACACTTCCCTGAGTTATGTCAACATGGGCCCGCAATGGTACCTGGTCAAGATGAAGGAAGACGGGCGGGGCCGGCGGGTCTATGGCGGCCTCCAGGTCCGCAACACCCTCGACCGCCGGAGTTACAACGGGGTCAATCCGCGCCTGAAACTCTCCGACCGTTTCGCCGTCTATCCGGTATCGACGGCCGGCGGCGCGACCGTTTCCGTGGAGGGCATCCCCCTGCTGAAAATTATCCAGGAAAACGCCCGTGTGATGCCCCTGGTGCCGGATGCCGGCATCCTCTGGCTGTCGCTCCTCCTGGTGCTGACGGGTCTTTTCTTCTACCTGCACCGCCAGGGCAGTCTGCGGGACGGCTATGTCTGCGCGGCGGCCATGACCTTCGCCATGGGGCTGTTCTATCTGCTCGGGCGCGGGATGCAGGGCATGTCCGACCTCTTCTCGCCGACGGTCTATGCCGGAGGGCCCTTCCTCTTCTCGCTGGGGGCGGTGCTGATCGTCAATACCTGGCTGACCTGCCTGGTCATCTGCCTGTCCATGGTCCAGTTGCCGCTGCTGCGGCGGCTGCGGGCGGGCGGCGCCCTGCCCCGGCGCCTTTTCGCGGGCGGCCTCTGCCTCTTCATCGCTTTGCTGGCCTACTACATCCACGCGACCTTCCGCAGCATCATCGCCAACTCCAACATCACGCTGGAACTCTATAAGATCCGCGACCTGAGCCGTTTCACGGCCTATGTCTATTTCTCCTACCTCTGCCTGATGGCCAGCATCCCCCTGCTGCTCCAGATCCTGGGGCGGCTGCTCCGGAAGGGGAAGAAACGGCGGATCGATGTCTTCTCGCGGACGGGTCGCCTGCTCTTTGCCTTCCTGTCCACCTGCTACCTGCTGACGGCCTCCTCCGTGCTGGGTTTCCGCCGGGAAGCCAGCCGCGCCGACATCTGGGCCAACCGCCTGGCCATGGACCGCAACCTCGGCTTCGAATTGCAGTTGCGGCGCATGGAGCGGGCCATCGCCTCCGATCCGGTCATCCCTTCCCTGCTGGCCTTCGACACGGACTATCGCATCTCCCTGGGCCGGATCATGGAAAATTACATGCACCGCCTGCCCCAGGAGTACGACATCAGTCTCTACATGTTCCGGGACGACGATTCCGACCCCGGTACGCTCCAGTACTACAACGACCGTATCCGCCAGGGATTCGCGCTTCCGGACAGTTCCCGCTTTTTCTATTCCCGCTCCGGCAACGGCAGGGCGCGCTACACGGGTGTCTTTGCCTATTACACCCCTTCCATCGGCGTGACGACCCTGCTTGTCGGCATCGATTCCAATGCCGACAAGGAAGGCCGCGGCTACACGGCCGCCCTGGGGGACAACCGCTCCGGCGGGCTGGTCCTCCCGCGCGATTATTCTTATGGGAAATACCTGGAAGATAAACTGATCAGTTACAATGGCGACTACGCCTACCCGACCATTCTCTCGGGCCGGCTCAAGTCCCTTGCCGACGAGGTGGAGGACAGCGGCCAGACCAGTCTCGACCGCTATGTCCACTTCCTCACCCGCATCTCCGACGACGAGTGCGTCATCGTGTCGCGGCCGGCGGAAGGCCTGACCCAGTACATGGTGGCGGGCCTGCTGATTTTCCTGCTGTCTTTCTTCGGCATCAACGTCCCCCTGCTGATGCGGCCGCGCCGGAGCGCATTCGACCGCAATTATTACAAGCAGCGCATCAACATCCTGCTCTTCTTCTCCCTGGTGGCCACCCTCGTCGCCATGGCCGTCATCAGCGTCCTCTTCGTCTATCGGCGCAACGAGGCCAACCTCCAGCGCCTGATGACGGACCGCATCAACACGGTCCAGTCGCTGGTGGAGGCGCGCAGCCGCTCCTTCACCGGGCCGGCGGATTTCCTCTCGCAGGAATTCAGCGGCATCCTGGCCAGCATCGGCGATTACACCCATTCCGACATCACCCTCTACGGCACGGACGGCAAGGTGCTGCGCTCCACGGCGCCGGAGTTCTTCGAGCGGATGGTTCTCGGGTCGCGCCTGGACGAGGATGCCTTCCGGGAGATCATGTTCCTCAACCGGCGCTACTTCATCCACAAGGAGGAAGTGTCCGGAAGGAGTTTCTACGCGCTCTACGCCCCGATTTTCGGGACGGAGGGGCAGATGCTCGCCATCGTCTGCGCCCCGTACACCGACTCAGGCCTGGAGTTCCGGGAGGAAGCGGTGTTCCATGCGGTGTTCATCATCACCGTATTCTTCCTGCTGCTCATCCTGACGCGCTTCCTCTCGATCAAGGTCACCGACAAGATGTTCCGCCCCCTGGTGGAGATGGGCGGGAAGATGTCCGCGGCCCGCACCGAGGGACTGGAGTACATCATGTATGACCGGGAGGACGAGATCACGGCGCTGGTCCGCTCCTACAACCTCATGGTGCACGACGTGAGCGAAAGCAGCAAGCAACTGGCCCAGGTCGAGCGTGACAAGGCCTGGAGCGAGATGGCCCGGCAGGTGGCCCATGAGATCAAGAATCCGCTGACGCCCATCAAGTTGCAGATCCAGCGCATCATCCGCCTGCGCGAGCGCCATGCCCCGGACTGGGAAGAGAAATTCGACTCCATCGTTCCCGTCATCATGGACAGCATCGATTCGCTGACCGACACGGCCAATGAATTCTCCACCTTCGCCCGGCTCTACAGCGAGGAACCGGTCGATATCGACCTGTACCGGCTGGTCGCCGACCAGGTGGCCCTTTTCGACGAGAAGGACAACATCCACCTCGAGTTCATCGGCCTGAAAGACGCCGTGGTCTCCGGTCCGAAGCCCCAGTTGACCCGCGTGATCGTCAACCTGCTCACCAATGCGGTCCAGGCGGTGGAGAACCAGCAGCGGGAGGAGCGCGAGGCGGGCCGCACCCCGGAGATGGGGCAGATCCACGTGTCCCTGCGCAACTCCTCCCGGGATGGTTTCTACGACATCGTGGTGGAGGACAACGGCCCCGGCGTCCGAGACGAGAACCGCAGCCGTCTCTTCACCCCGAACTTCACCACCAAGACCGGCGGGACGGGCCTCGGATTGGCCATCTGCAAGAACATCCTGGAGCGTTGCGGCGGCGAAATCTTCTATGCCCGCGCCTTCACCCTCGGCGGCGCCTCCTTTACTGTCCGGTTCCCGAAGAAAAAATAGGGAATTCTTTCGTAATCACTATATCGCCAGGCGGAAACCGAAGGTGCCCTTGATGTTGACGGCGGGCATCTTGGAACGGTTGGCGATGCGGCAGGCATCCCAGGGGCTGGCGCAACTGCCGCCGCGCTGGACGTGCCACTCGGAACCGGCTTCCGCTTCCTGCCCGTAGAGGGCGAAACGGTCCTGGCACCATTCCCAGGCATTGCCGGACATGTCGTAGAGGTTCAACTCGTTGGGCCGCTTGCTGCGCACATTGACGGGCTTGCCGTCGGTGTTTTTGGTGTAGGCGGCCACGGAGCCGATGTCGCCGGAACCGGCATAACGGGTGCCCCGGGACTTGTTGCCGCCGCGGGCGGCATACTCCCATTCCGCTTCGGTCGGAAGACGGAACTTCCTGCCGCTCAGTTCATTGAGTTTCAGGATAAACATCTGGGCCGCATACCAGGACACATTGATGACGGGCTTGTCGGGGAACTTCTCATAGTTGCCGATGGGCAGGGAGCCCATGATGGCAAGCCACTGCCCGACGGTCACCTCGGTCTGGCAGATTTCGAAATCTTCCACGGTGACTTCGTGGACGGGCTTCTCATCATCGCCGGCCTGCTCTTCCTGCTCCGCGGTGGCGCCCATCCGGAAACTTCCGCCCTTGACGGCGATCATGTTGAACTTTACCCCGGCCACGGAAACCGTCTCGTTGGCGCAGACCTGCTCCCTTTCGGGCTGCTGCTCCACAATGGCTTTCAGGACGGCCTCAGGGCAGGATTCGCCCGTCACGACCGCGAGCCGGAACGTCAGGGCACCGGCCTTGGTATAGGGCGCGACGCCTTCGCGGCTGAGCGCCGTGCGGACGACACCCAGAGAACCCTCGGAGGGTCCCGCGGGATTGCGGGTAAGCCCATCGGCGGGCGTGTCGGCGAAAAGGTCGGAGCACCATTCACGGGTGCCGGCGACCGGTGCGAATACGCCGCGGCCGACAGCATACTCCCACATCGCTTCCGTCGGAAGGACGAAGGGAACGCCTGTCATCTTCGCGAGTTTCCGGGTAAATTTCACGGCATCCTCATAGGAGACCCGGTCCACGGGCAGATGGTCGGCCTGGGTCGAGGAAGGGTTCTTCCCCATGACCGCGGTCCAGAGAGCCTGGGAAACGGGTTCCGTGCTGATTCCATAGCCGTCGAGCACGACCTGGTGGTGCTGGGCCGCGCCTTTGATCTTGCGAAGGTCGGCCTGGGCGCCCATCGTGAAGGTTCCGCCGGGAATCCCGGCCATCCGGAAACTGACGCCTCCGGCCTCATAGGTTTCCTGCAGGTCCACCGGCCCGGAAACCGTGCGGCCTCCGCCGCAGGCGACCGCGACGAAGGCCAGCAGAAGGTAAAACACCTTTTTCATAAGACTTTAGACACGCTGTCCGTAACTGCGGTCGGTCGTGTTGACGGTGATGACGTCGTCGGTATCGATAAAGAGGGGAACCATCACCTTGGCACCGGTCTCCAGGGTCACTTCCTTCAGGGCGGAAGTGGAGGCGGTATTGCCCTTGACGGCGGGCTCGGCGTAGGTCACCTTGAGGGTGACATAGGTCGGAAGTTCGCAGGTCAGGCAACGCTCCTCGGGCTCGGTCACGAAGATCATCTCCACGTGCTGGCCTTCCTTCATGAGGTCGGCGTTCTCGACGATGTCCTTCGGAAGGGAAATCTGGTCGTAGGTCTCTTCGTTCATGAAGTTGAAGCCATCCTCATCGGCATAGAGGAACTGATAGCCGCGGTGCTCGACCGTGATGGTCTCGATCTTGGCGCCGGCGGTGAAGGTATTCTCCAGGATGCGGCCGTTCTCCAGGTTGCGGAGTTTGGTCTTGACGAAAGCGGGGCCCTTGCCCGGCTTGACGTGCTGGAACCAGACGATGGAGCACGGTTTGCCGTTGAAATTGAGATAAAGCCCGTTTTTGAAATCTGCAGTTGTTGCCATATAAAAATATCGTTTAACAGTAATAGTCAATCAGTCAGCCTGCAAAATTAAGGAATTGTCCGCTAAGATGCAAATTTTCCCTCCCGAATGGCGGCGGCCACCTGTTCGAGCAGCCATTTCGGGGTGGACGTCGCCCCGCAGACGCCCACGCGGTCTCCCTCCCGGAACCATTCCGGAAGGAGGTCGGCGACGCAGCCGGCCCGGTGGCAGCGGGGATTGGCGCTGCAGCACAGGTCGAAGAGCACCCGTCCGTTGGAACTGGCCGTTCCCGATACGAACACGAGCACGTCGTGGCTGCGGGCGAAGTCCTCCAGCCGGTCGTGACGCGACGCAACCTGCTGGCAGATGGTATCGTGGACCGCCAGGAGGGCGGGATCGGCCATCCTGCGGCGGAGCAGGTCGCAGAGGGCGGCATACTCCGTCGGACTCTTGGTCGTCTGGGAGAAGACCTCGACCGGGGCGTCCGTCCGGATCCGCCCCTGGGTGAAGGCCTGCTCGAGCATGCGGCTGTCCTCGACCACCAGCACGTCGCCGCCGACCTGCCCGGCGAGCCCGAGCACCTCCGCGTGGCCCACCTTTCCGAACAGGACGACCTGGCCGCCGGAAGCCTTCACCCGGGCGTAGGCTTCCCGGATGCGCCGCTGGAGTTGCAGCACGACGGGGCAGGTACAATCGACCAGGGTCAGGGAGCGCTCCCGGGCCAGTGCATAGGTAGAGGGCGGCTCGCCATGGGCCCGGATCAGCACCGGGCCCTCCCCCGCCTCGTCGAGGCTGCGGATGGTCCGCAGGCCCCGGGCGCGAAGCCGGTCGAGTTCCTGTTCATTGTGGACGATGGCCCCGAGCGAAGACAGGGGCTGCCCCTCCGCCAGGAGGGCTTCCGCCTTCCCGATGGCGCGGATCACCCCGCCGCAGAAGCCGGAATACGGGTCGATTTCGACGGAAATCATCAGCCGAGAATGCCGAATTTGCCCTGGATCAGGCCCTGGATCCAGACCACCTCCTCGTGGAGGTTCATGTCGGAGTTGTCCAGGATGAAGGCGTCGGCGGCCCGCTGGAGCGGGGAGGTCTCCCGGTGCGAGTCGATGTAGTCGCGCTCCTTGAGATTGGCAAGGACCTCCTGGAAATCAGGCGTCTGGCCCTTGGAGACCAACTCGTCGTAGCGGCGCTGGGCGCGGACCTGGTCATCGGCGGTCATGAACACCTTCAGTTCGGCGTCGGGGAACACCGTCGTACCGATGTCGCGACCGTCCATGATGATACGGCCCTTGCGGCCGAACTCGTGGAGTTTGGCGTCCACGAAGTTGCGCACGGCCGGAATCGTCGCGATCGGGCTGACGGAATTGGATACGCGCAGGGTGCGGATTTCCGCCTCGACGCAGCGGTCCCCGATGCAGGTCCCGCGGTCCGTCTCAAAATGGAGGTCCAGCCCGCCCAGCATGGGAATCAGCCGGGCCGTGTCGATGCGGTCCGTTCCTTCGATCAGGCCCTGTTCCAGGGCAAAGAGGGTCACGCCCCTGTACAGGGCGCCGGAATCCAGGTAGAGGAATCCGAATTCCTTTGCAACGAGTTTCGCGAAGGTGCTTTTGCCGGTGGAGGAATAGCCGTCGACGGCGATGACGATGTCCGGGATAGTCATGGCTTTGGGTCTTGTATTGAACACAAAAATAACAAAAATTGTCCGAAGAAAAAGAAATTTATCCGATATTTGTAGAAAACTATCCTTAGGTATGAAGATTCTGGTTATCGACGACGAGCGCGCCATCCGCAATTCGCTCAAGGAAATCCTCATGGACGAGGGCTACGACGTGGACACCGCCGAAGACGGGGCGGCCGGCTGCGCCCAGGCGGGCAAGGAGCGCTACGACGTCATTTTCTGCGACATCAAGATGCCGAACATGGAGGGGACGCAGGTCCTCCGTCAGTTGCAGGAAGACGGGGTGGAGACCCCCGTGGTTATGATTTCGGGCCATGGCGACATTGACACGGCCGTGTCCTGCATGCGCGACGGCGCCTTCGACTTCATCCAGAAGCCGCTGGACCTCAACCGCATCCTCATCACGATCAAAAACGCCACCGACAAGGCCAACCTCGTCAAGGAAAACAAGATCCTCAAGAAGAAGGTCTATGGCCAGCAGATGATCGGCGAGTCCGAACCCATCCGCCACATCCGCGAGATGATTGCGAAAGTGGCTCCTACGGACGCCCGCGTGCTGATTACCGGCGCCAACGGTTCCGGCAAGGAACTCGTGGCCCGCAGCCTCCACCAGCAGAGCGACCGCAGCGCCATGCCCTACATCGAGGTCAACTGCGCCGCCATCCCCTCGGAACTGATCGAGAGCGAGTTGTTCGGCCACGAGAAAGGCTCCTTCACCTCGGCCATCAAGCAGCACAAGGGCAAGTTCGAACAGGCCGACGGCGGCACCCTCTTCCTCGACGAAATCGGCGACATGTCCCTGGCCGCCCAGGCCAAGGTGCTGCGCGTCCTCCAGGAGAAAAAACTCTCCCGCGTGGGCAGCGACAAGGACATCGAAGTGAATGTGCGCGTGGTCGCCGCCACCAACAAGGACCTGAAGGCGGAAATCGCCAAGGGAACCTTCCGCGAGGACCTCTACCACCGGCTGAGCGTCATCCTGATCCGTGTCCCGACCCTGGACGAGCGCAAGGACGACATCCCGCTGCTGGTGGATTATTTCGCCGAGCAGATCTGCGCTGAAAGCGGCAAGCCCCAGCGGGCCTTCTCCCCCGAGGCCGTCGCCCTGCTGGCGGAAAAATCCTGGCCCGGCAACATCCGGGAACTGCGCAACGTAGTGGAACGCCTCCTCATCCTGGGCGGCAACCCCGTCTCGGAACAGGATGTAAAGGACTACGTCAATGCTTAGAAGAATCCGCATCATCCTGGCGGTGCTTTTCCTGGCCGGCATCACCCTGCTGGTGGCCGGATGGTGGGAAGACGCCCCTGCGTGGCTGGGCTGGATGGCCAGGATCCAGTTCCTGCCCGCCGTGATGGCAGGCAGCCTCGGCATCCTCGCCGGGCTGCTCCTGCTGACCCTGGTCTTCGGACGGGTGTACTGCTCCGTCATCTGCCCGCTGGGCGTGTTCCAGGACGGCGTTTCCGCCCTGGCCGGCCTGCGGAAGAAACAGCGGTTCCGCCACTCTCCCGAACTGAAATGGCTCCGTTACGGCGTGTTGGCCCTGTATGTGGCGGCCATCCTGGCCGGCGTGCAGGTCGCCGTGGCCCTTCTTGCCCCCTACAGCGCCTATGGCCGTATGGTCCATACCCTGCTGGGGCCTTTCTGGCTGCAGACCCTTCCCGCCCTGGCCGTCGCCCTGGTGACCTTCGGCGTGATCGCGGTCCTCGCCTGGCGGGGCGGCCGGACCTGGTGCAACACCATCTGCCCGGTCGGCACCACGCTGAGCCTCGTCTCGCGCTTTTCCCTGCTGCGGCCCGTCATCGACGCGGACAAATGCAAGAACTGCCACAAATGCGAACGCGTCTGCAAGGCCTCCTGCATCGACGTCCCGAATCACCGCATCGACTACAGCCGCTGCGTGGACTGCTTCAACTGCCTGGACAACTGCTCCTTCGGCGCCCTGCAATACCGCTTCGCCTACGGCAGGAAGAAGCCCGCGGCGGAAGTGGACCCTTCCCGCAGGGAGGCCCTCAAGGCCGGTGCCCTGCTCGTCGCCGGCGCCGCCTCGGCTTCGGTGAGCGCCCTCGCCCAGAGCGACAAGAAACGCGACGGCGGCCTGGCGGACATCCTTCCGAAACAGCGCCCCGTCCGGAACGTGCCCCTCACGCCCTTCGGTTCGGAAAGCGTCCGGGATTTCTACCGCCGCTGCACGGCCTGCCAGTTGTGCGTGGGCGTGTGCCCGAACAAGGTCCTGCGCCCTTCCACGGACCTGCAGCGGCTGATGCAGCCCGAAATGAGTTATGAACGGGGATACTGCCGACCCGAATGCACAGCCTGCGCCCAGGTCTGTCCTTCGGGTGCCATCCGCCCCCTGACGGCCGAGGAAAAGACCGCCTGCCACATCGGCTATGCCATCGTGGACCGCGAGCGCTGCGTCGTGGAACGGGACGGCGTCTCCTGCGGCAACTGCGCCCGCCACTGCCCCGTCGGGGCCATCCTCATGGTCCGCCGGGACAAGGACGACCCGGATTCTCCGCTGATTCCGGCCGTGGCGACCGAGCGCTGCATCGGCTGCGGCGCCTGCGAGTATGTCTGCCCTTCGCGGCCGCTGAGCGCCATCCACGTCGAGGGCCGGCAAGACCACCTAAAGGCATAGGACATGGACAGAAGAACCTTCCTCAAATATACGGGCGCCGGAGCCGCGGGTGCGGCGCTGGCCGCCTGCGGGTCCCGTCCCGAACGCAAGTCCGACCAGGGGGCGGGCCCCATGGAAATGCGCACCAACCCGGGCAACGGCGACGTGGTCTCCCTGCTGGGTTACGGCTGCATGCGCTGGCCCATGACCAAGGACGAAAACGACCGGGAAATCATCGACCAGGAAAAGGTCAATGAACTGGTGGACAAGGCCATCGCGAACGGCGTCAACTATTTCGACACTTCGCCGGTGTACCTGCGCGGCGAGTCGGAAAAGGCCACCGGCATCGCCCTGGCCCGGCACCCGCGCTCGAGTTACCTGATTGCCACCAAACTGTCCAATTTCGGCATTCCCGACCGCGAAAAGTCCCTGCAGATGTACCGCAATTCTTTCGAGGAACTGCAGACCGACCATTTCGACTACTATCTGCTGCATGCCATCGGCCGGGGCGGCTACGAGGCCTTCAAAGAGCGTTACGAAGACAACGGACTCATGGATTTCGCCCTCGCCGAGCGCGAAGCCGGCCGCATCCGCCAGTTGGGTTTCTCTTTCCACGGCAGCCGGCCCCAGTTCGACCAGATGATTTCCCTGCACGACAAGTACCATTTCGATTTCGTGCAGATCGAGATGAACTATGTGGACTGGAAGCATGCCGACGGCGTGCGCAACGTCAACGCCGACTACCTCTACGAGGAACTGGACAAGCGGGAAATCCCCATCGTGGTCATGGAGCCGCTGCTGGGCGGCCGGCTGGCCGACTTGCCGGGGAACGTGGCCGCGCAGCTGAAGGAGCGCGAGCCGGACGCCTCGCTGGCCTCCTGGGCCTTCCGCTTCGTGGGCACCTATCCGCGCATCCTGACCATCCTCAGCGGCATGACCTACATGGAGCACCTGGAGGACAACCTGAAGACCTTCTGCGGGTTCAAGCCCCTCACCGACGAGGAACTGGACCTGCTGGAGCGGATGGCCGTGCTGATGAAGGAGTACCCGACCGTGAACTGCACCAACTGCAAATACTGCATGCCCTGCCCCTACGGCATCGATATTCCTTCCATTTTCCGCCAGTACAACGCCTGCGTCAATGAGGGGACTATCCCGCAGAACGCGGCCCAGCGCGATTTCAAACGCCTGCGCAGGGCTTATCTGGGCAGTTACGACAAAGCGGTTCCGCCCGAGCGGCAGGCCGACCACTGCATCGGCTGCGGCCAGTGCAAGATCCACTGCCCCCAGAGCATCGACATCCCCGCCGAACTCCGGCGCATCGACCTTTTTGTCGAAAAAATGAAACGCGGAACGCTCTAGAAACCGTACGCAATACCCACCGTCAGGCTGCGGGACAGCGGGCCGCCCAGCAGGACGGCCGCATCGAGACGGATCCCATTCCAATGGACGCCCAGTCCTGCCGAAGCGAAAGACGGCAGGACGGCTTTGGCGCTGCCCCAGTGATAGCCTCCGCGCAGAAAGAGAAACTCCCGCCAACTGTATTGCACGCCTCCGGAAAGGATCACGCCGCCGCCAAGGTAGAAATCGGCGTCGAGGTCAGCCTCGAGGCGGTGTTCCCCGAAACAATGGGCGTAGGCGGCACCCAGGGAGACGGAAGCGGCCGTAGGATAGACCTTGTCGCCGAGGGAGGCCGAACCCAGTTGGGAAAGGCCCAGGAAGGCCGAGAATCCTCCCTTGCGCAGCAGCAGGGACAGATCCATGGCAAAGCCCGAGAGGTGGTCTTCCGGGCTGAGAGTCGAGGAGAGGTAATGGCCGCCGATGCCGACGGAAAACAGTTCCGACAGGGCCATGGAAAGGCCCAGGCGGGCTTGGAAGTCCGTCGGGGTCCAACCCTCATAGCCCACGGCCCGCTGCAGGGCGGCGGAGGCCGAAATGCCATAGCGTTTACCCAGGCGGCCCGCGGCGGCGAGGGTGAAATGGTTTCCGCACTCGCCAGAAGGGTTCCAGCGGCTATAGGAGAAGGCGCCGTCGAAGGTCCCGTCATAGAAGGGAACGGCCGCAACGGATCCGAACGCGGGCCCCTGCGAGAGCGAGGCGAGCCCGGCAAAGGCCAGGCCGGCCCGGGCGGGATCCCGGACGATGCGGCCGAAGCCCATGGCCTCCAGTCCGCCGCTCACCTCCTGGGCCTTTGCCCCGAAAGCCGCCAGTAACAACAAGAGTATCAATGCTTTCCTTCTCATAGTTTCAACAGGTTTTTGGTGTAGGTCCGACCATCGTAACTGACCGAGAGGAAGAGCCGCACCGGCGCAATGAGGCTCAGGTCGAGCCGCAGCGGCGTTTCCGCCCCGCAGAGAACGGTGTCGTCATAGAGGATGGCGCCTGTGGAGGTCTGGAGGACGATATGGGTCGGGACGGGATCGGTTCCCGTCAGGATGAGCAGATCGGAATAGACCTTGTACCCGGGAAGGGTTTCCAGGGTCAGGCCTTCCGGGGCGGCATAGACCGGAAAGGATACCTGCAGGGAGGCGCCCAGGGCATCCCGGGCCGTGACCGTGACTTCCGCCCTCCCCTCCTGTAGCATAATCAGCGAGAAGGAGGCACCATTACGGCTCAGGAACACGGTCTCCGGATGATCCACCGTGACGGAAAAGTCGGGAACCTCCCCGTCCGGATCGGAGAAATAATCCGTCAGCAGGAAATTCGCCCGCTCCCCCGTCTTGCGCAGGAGGACAGGATTCATCCGCTTTTCGAGGACGGGCGCATGGTTGGGCAGCACCGTAATATCGATGCCGCGATGGTCGGTGGCGCCGAAGCGGTCGGTGGCGGTCACTTCGGCATGGTAGGTTCCGGCACGGACGGTTTTTCCATCCAGGACGATTTCATAGCGGTCCGGGGCGGTTTTCCGCAGGGAGAAGGCCTCCCCTTCCAGACTGAGATCCACCGCATCCTGGTCCGGATCGAGAAGATCCGCTTGTGCGCGAAAGGTCTCATGGGCATGGATGGTGGCCGCATCGGGGCTGAGGGAAAGCATCGGCGGCCGGTTGTCCGTTGCACCGTAGCGACAGGAGCCCATGGCGTCGAGGAAGCCGCCGATTTCTCCGACGGCGGGGGCCGCACCGCCGAGCAGGCGCGCGCGTAACTGCCCGGGCGTAAAACCGGGGCCGCCGAAGGCCTCGACGAGCAGGGCGGCGACGCCGGAGACCTGCGGGGCGGCGAAAGAGGTGCCGCTCGCACGGCCATATCCGCCGTCCGGCATCGTGCTGTAGACGGCGACGCCGGGCGCACAGATCCGGACCCAGTCACCATGGTTGGAAAACGCCGCCTGACGGCCCTCTGCGTCCGTTGCGCCGACAAAAAGGGCATCCGGGAAATCGGCGGCGACGGGGTTGTAGTCCAGCCCCTCGTTGCCGGATGCGAACACCAGCAGACCGCCCTTCATCGGCGAATCCGCCCGCTGCTCCCCCGTCTCCGGGTCGCAGCCCGCTTTCTGGGAGAAATACGAGAGCGCCAGTTGGTAGGAAAGCGGAATATGGGAACGGGAGAAACTGGCCTTTTCCTGCTCGCTGACGCTGCCGTCCCCGTCCGTATCGGCCTTGAAGGCCCAACTGTTCTGGGCGATCAGGGCTCCATGGTTGGCGGCCCAGACCAGGGCCGCCTCATAGTCGCCGAGGCGGTCTTTTCCCTCTTTCCGGGAAAAGATCTGGGCCGAGAGGAGCCGGACCCCGTCGCCGGATCCGGAGCCCCCTGCAATGCCGCTGATCCCGATGCCGTTGCCGCGGACCGCCGACACGATGCCGGCCACCTGGGTGCCGTGCACATCGGCCTGGAGCCCCTCCTCCGTAAAATCTTCCGACGCGAGGAGATGGGACGCCAGGTCGGGGTGGGTCGCATCGATGCCGCCGTCGAGGATGGCCACGATGATATCGCTCCGCCCGGAAAAGCCCTGCTCCCAGAGCGGCGCCACATGGATATCCGGCGCGGCCGAGGAAGAGACGAGATAGGTCTGGCGGGACAGGTCCGGATCGTTGGGAAGGGCCACCGGAGCGGGCCGCAGCCGGCGTTCCGCATAGGCGATGCCGGGCAGGTCGCAGGCCGCCTTGGTCGCAGGCATATCCCCACTGAGGCGCAGTTTGTACCAGCGGTCCAGGCCGAAATCGTGCAGGGCTTTCTCGAAACGCGGCTCGTCCGTAAACAGCCGGCGGGCGGATACGACCCCGGGCAACTGCGACCAGTCCGGCACCTGTGCGGGATCTTCCAACTGGACCAGCAGGACATCCGCTTCATAAGGGGAAAACTCCCCGGACAGGACTTCGGCGGACGGAGCCGGCACGGAAACCACTGCGGCCTGCTTGGAGCAGGCCGCAAGGATCAGCAAAAGCGCTATGGAGAACTTCCTATACACCCTCCTGGGTCAATCGTTCCTCGTCCAAGCCGTTCACGGAGATGGTCAGGGTACGGGCCGCACCGCTGTTGGCCGGAATTTCAAAGGCCACGGACGGTTCTTCCGCGCTGCCGGTACCCGTAAGGCTCGCGGTACCGTCGCTGAAAGAAATCTCCACAGGGAAAGAAGCCTTGTCGCTGAGGCACAGGACCTTCAGGATGAAGGTGTCAGCCGACACGGTATCGTCGTCCACCAGGGCGGCACCCGGAGTCACCTCATAGCCGATGTAGTACACATAGTCCTTCTCGGCCGGCTGGACGAAACTGACACCGGTGTTGACATGGTTGATGAAAATGCTCCAGGTGATGTCCTCCAGGTACTCCGGACCGAGATTGTCCGGAACCGTGATGACGGCGACAGGATCGGAAGCCGACACGAGGACGTTACCGACGGGGGCGAACCCCTCACTCACGATGGACACCTCATATTCCGCGAAGTCGCCGGGGTCGGTGGTGATCTTCAGGTCGAAAGACGCGGCGGTCACCTCTTCAGCCTCATGGGAGACATAGGTCGGGACGGCGGAATTGTACACGCAGCGGACCGAGCCGAAAGAAGCGTCGGGCGTTTCCGTCACATCGGAGTATTCGACTGGGCCGTTGCCTTCATCCACCAGGATATCGAAGAACTTGAGCGTATTGCCGGAAAGGTCGGAACCATTGCCGAGATAACTCATGACATCGTCCGTGAAGGCGCCCGTTCCTTCATCGACAATCCCGGCGATCGGGAAGAACAGCGACGAAGTGGAGAAGGCCCAACCCGGGACGTCGTTCCGGGAAATCTTGCGGTAACGGGAGTCGTACAGGGCTTTCAACTCGACATAGGTAGGCATGCGGAACGAGGGATCCACCTTCGCGCAGGGATCTTCCTCGAAGTCCGGCTCGGGGATGGAGGCGATGGCGACAGCCGTCTCTTCCGGCTTGTATGCCTTGCCGGCATAGTCCTCACCGGCAGGGATGCCGTAGATGCTGCCCGGACGGAACAGCAGACCGACCGTTTCCGCATCGTCGGCGATGACAAAACGGCTCTTGTCGGCCGAGAGGGCCACATTGCCGCGCGCCCAGAGGATACCGGCCTCTTCGATGAAACCTGCATCCTGCTTGAAAGTCGCGATCGGCTTCCAGAGGGAAGTCAGGTCGTCATAACTGACCTCGAGGGTCAGGTTCTGCGGAACGGCGCTGTAGTTGGCGGGGAAAACGATGTCCACCTCGGTGTCTTCGGCCTGGAACGGCCCGGCGGGGGCGCCGGCAGCATCCGAGACGATGCGGTAACGCCAGGGCAGGAAGGTCGGTTCACCGGCCTTGGTAACGGTCGTCGGCTCCACCGGAACCCGGTAGGTCGCTCCGTTGCAGGAAATGCGCTCGGGGATCAGGTCAGCGATCTTCGGCAGGGATTCGCTGTAGTCGAAGAGCGAAGCGGCCTGCTTGCATTCATAAACCGTTGTCCACGCGCCGAAATCGACGGAAAGTTCCAGGGTGACAGGCAGTTCCCGGGACGTTTTGTTCGCGGGCACTTCCACATCGACAACACCGTTGCCGGGCGTTCCGTCAATCGGGTCGCAGTAGGCACCGTCCACCTTGAGACGGCACTTCCAGGGAAGGACCTTGGCGTTGAGTTCCATGGACTTCGTGTCTTTGAAAACGAAGGTCACCGAATACTTACCGCCCTCGGCCGGAATCAGTTCCGGCAGATCGGATTCCTTGTACTCCGCCGTGAAGATGACCTTCTCGTCGGGCTGCTTCTGGCAGGCGCCCGCAAAGAGGATCCCGGCCAGGACAGTCAGCAAAAGTGTCAGAAAGGAAATATTACGTTTCATAAGGCAGTTCATTTAGTATTTGAGGTTTTCAAGGACAGACTCGGGAACCGCATCAATCTTCCGGTAGGTCGAAATCTGACTGCCGTCGGACGTTGTCAGGACCAGCGACACCTTGTTGACCGTTACCGTATAACTGGAGGCCCAGCGGGAACCGTCCGAATAGGAACCGAAGAGGAAGTTGCCCGAAAGGGTCCACTCGCCGGAGTATTCCGAATAGCGGCCCTCTCCCAGCAACTGGTAGAGGACAAAGGTATTGTCCTGGGAGAAAGTCACATACACATTGATGGTCTCATCACCGAAGGCGGCCGCCTTGGTGACATCCACGGCGGACAGTTCCCAAACCCCGACGATGTCGAGCACCTCGTCCTGCGCCAGATGGTTCTGCCGGCAGGAAACGACCCCGAGAAGGGTCAGCATCGCAAAAGCAAAAGCGTAAATCTTTTTCATAATGCATCGGATCGTTTAAGGGTTATTACAGCCAGCCTCCGTTTTTCGAGACCACGGGACGGCAGATGACGGAGACGGTGCGGGTGATTTCCATGCCGCCCTCCTTATCTCCACCGATAACGGTACCGCCGTTGATGGCCTTGATGACGAATTTGGCGCTGCCAAACTGCTGAGGGGTAATCTTCAGGCGGCCGTACTCGATGACGGGGTCATCCTTCAGGGCGAGGGATGTCCGGTCGCGGTCCGAGACCTCCACGGAGAGATAGGTCAGCGTGGAGGCATTCCCGCCGAAATAAGGCTCCAGGTCGATATGGTTGGTCTCGCCCTGGACGGCTTCCAGGCAGGGAGTACCTTCGATATTCATGAAGAGTTTCCATACGTCGATGGCACCGCCACCCGTACCGCCACGGTACTTGTAAAGCTGCTGGGTACCGCCGTAGGAAGAACGCTTCCCGACGAGCAGGTCGTCGATGCTATTGGCAGAAGAGAGCAGCAGGGAGACGAACTCGTCCCGGGTGTAGGTCTTGCCGAGTTTCTTGGCATAGGCGAGGCCGAGGGCGACGACACCGCTCATGTGCGGGGCGGACATCGAAGTTCCCTGCGCGAAGGCGTATTCCGCACCGTCGCTGATGGTAGGAACCACGGTGGAAAGGATCTCGCCGTAGGAGTTACCGCTCTGGACCTCTCCGCCCGGGGCGAAGATGTTGGTACCGGGGCCATAACTTGAATAGTAGGCCGGGAGGTAGTCGGACGCCAGGGCACCTACGCTGATGTAGCGGTAATAACCGCCCGGATACTCAGCATGGTCCAGGGTGCCGTTACCGGAGGAGAAGACGGCGATACCGCCATCCAACACGTCGTTGGGCGTTGCCTGGAAATAGTCGTAGGCGGCGACTTCCGCTTCATAGGCCTCCGCAAACGCGGCATCCGAAGAGAAGGGATCGCCCGTATAGCCGTAGGAGCAATTGATAACGGCGGCGCCATTGTCCGCCGCATATTTCACGGCGCGGAGGAAAGCGGCACTGCTGCCGGACCCTTCCGTCATGGCCTGGGCCGACATGATGCGGCAGCCGTCACCCTTGCCGGAGCCGCCCGCAACGCCGCAGACACCGATGCCGTTGTTGTTGACGGCGGCGATGGTGCCGGCGCAGTGGGTGCCATGGTTACCGGTCTCGTAGGTGATCGGCGTATTGCGGCGGGAGAAGTTGTAGCCGTAGATGTCATCGACAAAGCCGTTGCCATCGTCGTCCACATCGTCCTCACCGCTCAACTCCGCGGCGTTCACCCACATGTTGGCGGCCAGGTCGGGATGGTTCCACTGGACGCCTTCATCCACGACGGCCACGACGATGTCCGGGTCGCCTGCGCACAGGGCCCAGGCATCCTTGACATTGATATCGGCTCCGGCACGGGCGTTGAGCCCGGCACGGACGTCACCGTTGTTGATGTAGTGCCACTGGTCCACCAGAGAAGGATCGTTGAAGGGATAGGTGACTGCCTTGGTCACGAGACCCGGGGCATAGGGGGTCACCGACGCTTCTTCCGAGCGCATCAGGCGGTTGAACTCCACCTTGGCGACCTCTTCCCTCCCGGCGACCGCCAGGGCGACCGCCTCCGCGGAGGCATTCTCATCCAGTTCCAGCAGGTACCAGCGGTCCAGGCCGAAACGGGCTTCGAGGTCCTCCTTGCCGGGCGTGTGCGGGAAAAGTTTTTCCACGCCCCGGACGCCCAGCGTCGAGCGGAGGGCCTTCTCGCCCTGCTCACGCTGCGCGGGATCCAGTTTGACCATCAGTTCCCCGGCGGATGCCGAACGGGCCGAATTCGAAATCTTGGCCTCAGGATAATTGTTCTGCACAGCCTTGCCCGCCTGGGCGGTCGGCTCCTGCTCCCGGGAGCAGGAAAGCGCCAGGAGCGTCAGGATCGCAGAAAGAGTCAAAAATCTGTATGCTTTCATTTCCATAATCATTCAAGGTTTAACGAATCGGCCGGAGGTGGTCCTGCAGGCGGATTTCGCCGGATTCCACCGTCTCGGCGGCAGGAAGGACCTCTGCGCGGAAGGAAGCGACCTTGCGCTCCGGTGCAGACATCTTCACACCCGTTGCTTCAGGATAGATGACAAAGTGCTTGCAGGCCTCCTCGAAGATGGATTCGGCATGTCCCTGCTGCGTTTCCACACTGTTCTTGCGGACCCGGAACGGAGCCGGACGGCGCGTCGCGGCGGCTGCGGGAGCCGGAGCGGGCGTGGCTGCAGGAGCGAGACCGGAATCATCCTTCTCGGGATCCACCAGCAGCAGGTTGGTGTAGATGGCGTAGGTGTCATCGTAGGTGTTGCCCAACTGATCGAAATAGGTCATGAAGGCGAAACCGTCGAACTGGTAGTTGGAGTACCGGGAGACGAAGGCGATGACGCCGTCGGCGACGAAACCGCCGATGATCAACTGGTCGTTTTCGGAGTAGGCCAGCAGGGACATGATATTACCCGTAGAGGCATACCGGTCTTCCATACCGGCTTCATAGACACCCAGGCGCGGATACATCGTAAAGCCGCCGTCCTCGAACTCTTCCATCATCTGCTCGTAGTGGCACATGATGTTGCCGCTGAGGTAGTCGAACCAGACCGCGTCATTATCGATACCGAGCGTCTTGGTCGCACGCGGGAACAGGCCCTTCGCCCAGACGACTTCCTCTTCCGGATCATAGACCAGGGTCGCCTGGCCTTGATAGCAGCGCTGCGGGTCGCCGATCGGACGCAGATCCTCATCGACGTTAAGACGGTCCTTCGCGTAATAGTTGTAGGTGCCGTCATAAGCGGTGGTGGAGGATGCCGTCTTGACGTTGCGGGAAGAGTACTTGCGATAGACATTGTTGGGCTCGCCCGAAGTATAGACGGAGGTGGTCAGCGTTTCCTGGACGAAACCGTTGTCGGCGACGGCCAGCAGGACGTATTCCGTACCCGGGGCCAAGCCCGTGAAGATACCCTCGATCATGGCGTCGTTGACCTTCGCCAGGGTGGTATCGGGCACCTCGTTCTCCGCATCCGGATCGGTCAGTTCGGCGACGATGGCATCGATGTCAGCATCGATGTCGGCGCGGTCGTAGAGCCCGTAGTAGAGGGTCTCGATTTCCTCGCCGCTGATGTAATACTGGACCGAATTCTCGGCCGTGTTACCGCTCTTGGCATATTTATCGTTGGCCGTCAGGCCCATGCTGAGTTTGATGGGATACTCCTCGCCGGCCGCGATATAGCCGAAGGGCTTGCTGACGGTCGTCTGCACCTCGCCGTTCTTGTCAAGGCCGACGCCGACCAGCGTGTACAGGCCGGTCTTGTCGAAGGAAAGCCTGATGCGGCCGGAACTGTTTAGGGTCTTGCATCCGGGCAGGGAACCGTCGGCGATGACGATGGCCTTTTCCGAAGCTTCCACATCATTCAGACGGCCCTCGAACACCTGATAGACAAATTTCTTGACATCGGCGCCCAGCGTCAGGTTGAGCGTCAGGTTGCCGGCTGCGTCGGAATGGTTGGACTCGACCTTGACATCGTAATCCACGGCGCTGTAGCCGGGCAGTACGAGACGGAACATACCGTTGCCGTTGGCGTAGGTGACGCTGCCGCTCTGGTACTCGATGGCCAGACCCTGTTTGGGGAAGGTCAGGACACCGTCGGTCAGTGTGCCGTAGGAGTCGCCGTTCACCCAATATTCAGGGCTGTAGGAAGAACCGATCTGCTCGAAGCCGTTGACCGAAACACCGAGGGGCTGCGGTTTCATCTTGACCTTGGTCGGGTCGGTCGCGTCGATATCGACGGTCGACCCCGCGACGTGATACGACTCCGCAGCCTCCTCACTCCGGCCGAAGAGGGCCGCGATCAACTTCACCGGGAAGAAGTCCGGGAAACGGTAATAGCCCGGGAGGTCCGCCCGTTCGTAGATATCGACTTCGCCTTCGGAATACTTGTTCGGAATAACCCAGATGGACGAGACAAAGTCATCACGCATTTTGGCCTTGCCGAGGTAGTTCCACTGGACGCGGATGACCTCGAAACTGAGGGTCGTCGGGAGCGCCGTGTAGTAGGACACATTCTGGGGGCCGTCCACGGAAAGGGACACCGCATAGTTGATACCGATCTTCGCATCGTCGAAGTGGACCTTGAAGGTGGTCGAGGTCTGGCCCTTCTCAAAGACGATGGGATCGACCTTGAAGATCTGGGCCTCGGAGGTATCGGTCACAACCGGCGTGAACACCTTGCGCGCGGACTTGTCCTTACGCATCGCCGTAAAGGTGAAGAAGGTGTCGTCGGTCGGCTCCAGCTCATTGGAACCGAGGTGCTCCTGGGTCGGGAAATAGAACAACTGGCTGTCAGCCCAGTCCTGGGGGCCGGGTTGGAACTCCTCCTTCACGGAGCAGGAGACCAGGGCCGCCAGTACGAGGAATGATGCAATATATCTGAGTGCTTTCATATCTTCGGAGTATTTTATTTCCACAGTTTGATTTTACCGGACGGGTCCGGGTTGTTGCTCACATCGGTGATACCGAGGTTATTCTGGAACTCGGAGCGGGTGACGACGATGTTCCAAACGGGAGAAGGCGTGCCGTCGGAGTTGAAACTGTCGGCGGTGTTGAGGCGCTCGACCTGGGCGTGGTTCGTACCCTCGTAGCCACGGTGGATGCCCTTGTTGCCATAGCGCTTGTAGTCGAAGATGAGGATACCCTCACCCCAGAACTCGATGCGCTTCTGGAGGAACAGTTCGTCGAGGAAACCCTTGACCGAGGCGCTGCGGCCGGTACAGTCGTAACTCTGGTCGGTGTAACGGGTCTTCATGACGGTGTTGAGCGCCTTGATGGCTCCGGCCAGGTCGTTGTCGCGGGCCAGGGCTTCCGCATAGAGGAAGTGCATCTCCTCGATACGCATCAGGCAGTAGTCCGAGGCGTTGCCGACATTGTAGTCGTTGCACTCGCCATGGGCCGGGCGGAACTTGATGGCCTGGTAAGCGACAGCGGGCGTCAGGCTCAAGGCGGTGGAACCGTTCAGGAAGGCATCCTGATCCTCGGCCGAGCCGGCCAGCTTGTAATTATAGTAGGACATGAAGTCGGGATCCAGCCAGGAGTGCTTGCGGAAATCCTTGTCGTTGATGAAGTTGTAGAGCTCCTTGTTGATACCGAGTTTGGTCAGCGTCATATAGCCCCACTGGGCTTCGCCGGACATGTGGGCCGGGAAGGCGAGGAGGTTGTTGAAGTTTTCGCTCGAAACGGTCAGACCCCAGATCCAGGCATTGTTGGCGGAGCCGTTGTTGAAGCCGTTCACCGGGTCTTCCCACTGCTCCTGGTTGAGCGGGATCCTGCCGCTCTCGTCAATGACCTTCTTGGCATAGCGGGCGGCCTCCTTGTAGTTGCCGTCGGCCATGTAGGCGCGGGCGAAGAGGCCGTAGACGCCCCAGATGGTCGGCGTGGTATAGCCGCTCTTGACATTCGCAAGATACTCGGCCGCCTTTTCGAGATCGGAGAAGATGAACGCATACATCTTCTCATGCGGGGCGCGCGGGTTGTTCTTGGCCTGTTCGAAGTCGATGGTCTCATCGACGATCGGGACGGTCAGGCCCATCACCTTGCTGACATCGGTGTAAACCCCGTTGTTGGAGACCGGCTCATAGAGACGGGCCAGGTCGAGGTAGAAGTAGGCGCGGTAGGCATAGGCCAGGCCCAGGTAACGGAGCATCTCGTCGGTGGCCGTATCGGGATCCACCACGGAGATGATGTCGTTGCAGGATTTGATCCACTTGTAGTAACCCACCCAGAAAGACTGGGCATAGACATATTCGGATCCCTGGTATTCATTGGTCGCCCAGTTGCCGAACCAGTTGTACCCCGGTTCGCCCTGGCAGGCGATATCCTCGAGCATGAAGTCGGTAGCCGTGTGGAGGGCGGGCAGACCGAAGTCATAGTGACGGTTGCCGCTGCCCAGGAGGGCGCCCGAACGCATCATCTGCACCGGAAGGGCGTTGGCCTGGGCCTTGAGCGCCTCTTCGCTCTTGGACACCTGCGCCAGCGTCTGCGTACTGCTCTCCGGGAAGGTTTCCTGGATACACCCGGCCGCCAGGAATGCGAAGGCCAGGATGAAGGAATATTTCAGAACATTGTTTTTCATACGCGGAACCTCCTTTTAGAATGTAATGTTGATACCGCCGGAGAAGGTGCGGATCGGGGAGTTGTAAGCATAGTTGGTCGAACCCGAGAAACTGAATCGCGGATCCAGACCCTGACGATAGGACCAATACCAGATGTTGTCACACATCAAATATACACGCACGCGCGAGAGACGGATCGCGTCGGTCCATTTCTTCGGCAGGGTATATCCGAGCTGGGCGTTCTGGATGTTCAGGTAACTGGCGGGAACCAGGAAACGGTCGGACTCACTGGAGGTGTACTGGTCCTGATAGACGATACGCGGGATATCGGAACCCGGGTTCTCCGGGGTCCATGCGTTCAGCGCATCCTTGTGGAAGTTGCTGCCGACGCTCGTGGAAGGGGAAGACATCAGGGCCGCATAACCGGAGTCGTAGGTCTTGCCGCCGAGGGAGTAGGTGAACTGGACGGCGAAGTCGAAACCGCCGGCCTCGATGCTCGTACCGAAACCGCCATAGAGTTTCGGGGTGGTGTCCTCGCAGAGGTACTGGGTCGCCGCGGAGTAGTCCTTGGTCTTGACCCGGCGGATCAGGGTGCCGTCGGCATCCTTGATATCCTGCCACCACTGGGACTGGCCGTCCTCATGGTCGATGCCCGCGTACTTGCGGATGTAGAAGGTATTGAGCGGCAGGCCCTCGCCGATGTACTTGTTGCCGGAGGCGAAACCGCCGTGGCCGTCGATGTTGAGGGTCTTGTTCTCTTCGGGGAGCATCAGGATCTTGTTGGTGTAGTGCGTGGCGTTGAAGTTGATATCCCAGCGGAAGTTGCGGCGGTTGACGGCCGTGGCAGAGATGTTGAACTCGACACCGCTGTTGCGCATGTCACCGATGTTGTCATAGTAGCCGGAATAACCGAGCGAGCGCGGCACCGTGAACCAGAAGAGCATGTCGGAAGTCAGGCGGTAGAAATACTCGATACCGCCGCGGATGCGGCCGCCGAGGAGTTCGAAATCGACACCGGCGTTGATGTTGGTGTTGGTTTCCCAGGTGATCTGCGGATTACCCTTGCCGGCGAAGGAGATGGCAAGTTCGCCTTCGTTGTTGGAGATGCCGTAAGTATCGGTGTAGAGGTAGTTGCCGATGTTATCGTTACCCTGCGAACCGATGGAGGCCTTGATCTTCAGCATGTCCACCCACTGGGCCTTGAACCAGGGCTCGCGGTTGATCAGCCAGCCGACGCCGGCCGACCAGAAGTTGGCCCAGCGGTAATCGACGGCGAAACGCGAGGAGGCGTCCAGACGGTAGGAGGCGCTCACGAAGATCTTGTTGTCGTAGTCGTACTGGACACGGGTGAAGTAACCTTCCGTGTTGTAGCGGCCGCGGGAGGAAGCGGCGCTCTGGGCATCGACGACGGCACCGTTGAGTTCGAGGTTGTCCAGGGAGAACATCTTCGTCTTGCTGGCGGACAGGGAGGAACTCGTGGTGTTGTAGTTCTCATGACCGATCATCGCGCCGATGTGATGGACCTGGGCGATGGTCTTGTTGTAGTCGAGGTATTCCTGGAGGTTGAGCGCGAAGTAACGGCTGTGGCCCTTGGAGATGGAACCGCCGTTCGAGGCGAACTGGCCGTAGTACATGTTGCTCATGTCCGTGGAACGGGTCTCGTCCAGGTTGAAACCGGCGTTGAAGGTGAACTTGAAGTCCTTCAGGAAGCGCACCTCGGCGAAGGCCTGGGTCGTGACGGCGTTGCCTTCGGAGTTGCTGATATCCAGGCGGGCCAGGCTCAGGGCGTTGGCGTTCGGGTTGTTCGGACGGGTCAGACCGGCGTTCATACCGTTACCGAAATCGTAGACGGTGATGCCGTGGGAATCGATGAGGATGTTGCCCTGCCCGTCACGGATGTACACCGGATAGATCGGGGCCATGGTGGCCGCGAAACCGAAGATATTGCCGGTGGAACCCGCGGAGCCTTCATCGCCGTTGGAGTTGTTCCAGTTGAAGTTGGTATAGCCGATATTGGCGCCGATGCGCAACCACTCTTTGGCCTGGTATTCGGCTTTGAGCCGGCCGGTAAAGCGGTACATGTCGTTGCCATAGACGATACCCTTGTTGTTCAGGTAGCCGAAGGAGGCATGGACCGAAGCCCTGTCGCTGGAGCCGGAGACGCTCACGTTGTACTCCTGGCGGAAGCCCGTCTGATAGACGGCGTCCATCCAGTTGTCGGCCGTGAGGTAGTATTCCTGACCGTTATAGGCCATCCGGCGGCCCAGCGTGGCGTTGGGGTTCAGGCGGCCGTTGGAGCCGACCAGGTACTGGCCTTCCGGGATGTTGTAGATGTTGTATCCCAGACCGCCCTGGTTGGACGACAGGACCAGCGCGCTCGCCGCGGCGACGTGCGCCGCATTGTTGGTATAGTTGCCGTCGGCCGAGAGGCGGTAGTAGTCGTACAGGGTGCGGTAATGCATCTCATAGTACTGGCCCGGGTCGGTGATGTAGTCGTAGAACTGGAGGGCCTTGGTATTGACACCCCACTTTGCGTCCACATTGACCGTCGCCTGGCCGGACTTGCCCTTCTTGGTGGTGATCATGATGACACCGTTGGCGCCACGGGCACCGTAGAGGGCGTTGGAAGCCGCATCCTTGAGGACCGTCATCGACTCGATATCCGCCGGGTTGATGTTGTTCATGTCACCGCCGTACGGGATACCGTCCACGACATAGAGCGGAGTGGAATCCGCATTGATGGAACTGATACCGCGGATGATGATGGACGGGCTGGACCCGAGGGAACCGGAGGACGTGGTCATCTGGACACCGGCGACGAGACCTTCCAGGGAGCGGGTCACATCGGAGGTCTGCACCTTGGAGATGTCGGATGACTTGACGACGGCCGCCGATCCGGTAAAGGCCTCCTTGGTGGAGGTACCGAACGCGACGACGATGGTCTCCGCGAGGGTCTCGCTGTCGGGGTGGAGCTGCACATCATGCCTGCTCTGCCCGTCGACGGGTATCTCGACATTCTTGTAGCCTACGGATGAGAAAATCAGCGTGCCGCTGGAGGAGACGGTGATGGAATAATTACCATCCACGTCCGTCGCTCCGCCCGTCTGGGTCCCCGCGATCTGGATGGCCGCGAAGGGAACCGGCTCCCCGGTCGAGGCGTCCGTCACGACGCCGGAGACCGTGAGGGTCTGGGCGAAGGCCGCAGATCCGACGAGCAGCGACAACATTACGAATAGAACCTTGATTCTTTTCATAAGCTATTCATTTAATACACAAACATTTGAATAAGTTCAAACCAATCTTTTCCCCCTTTAGGGGGAGTCTTTTCGGACGCATCTTCCCGATTTATCGTGGGAACAATACGCACAATTTCCGCAAATTAACGAATTTTTTATGGTTTTTCCAAACCCGAAAAACGCTGGCAAAATGGGGCGTTTGGGCGTTTTTATCGTTTTAGAACATGCTAATTTTCAATAACATGCAGGAAGTCGCTTATAATTTCCCGGGTTTTTGCAGAATTCTCTTACAAATAGTAAGATATCGCTCTTTTTCAATTTTTTTCTTTAGTCCCGGAAGAAAGATTTTTTCAATTCTTTTTGCAAAGTTCCAAGAGTTTTTTGTACCTTTGCAGTCCGATTCTTTCGATCGGCACTTTTTGGAGAGATGCTCGAGTGGCTGAAGAGGCACGCCTGGAAAGCGTGTGTACCCCAAAAGGGTATCGCGAGTTCGAATCTCGCTCTCTCCGCAAAATGAACGGAAAATCGCGCCAAGTTCACTTGAGCGCGATTTTTTCGTTCATTTTGAAAGCCCCGCCGGCCAGGCGGGGCGAGATGTCGGAGCCCGCAAGGGCGACGAAATCTCGGAGAGTTTGTGCGTAGGGGCCGGATGCCTTAATATATCGCTTTGCAAGGACCCCCCGGGAGGGCCCCGAGATAGCGCAAGCGCAGCGCCGCGGAATCTCGCTCTCTCCGC